>JAENYW010000024.1 GCA_016841555.1 Tepidibacillus decaturensis | reverse complement strand
CGATGGATTACCAAGCGCTGAAGGAAAAGAAAGAGGAAGATAAACTGGTCTTTAGCTATACTGGAATTTTCTACCAAGAGAGAAATCCCAGACTGTTCCTTCAGGCTATAGCTGCATTATTCGAGGAGAAAAAAATAGCTAGAGAGGATATAGCCATCCGTTTTGCAGGGGTGTTTGACTATCCTGGATATTCGCAGAATAGTGACGCAGTAAAGAAGCATGGGTTAGAGGATGTTGTAGAGGTACTAGGACATCTTCCTCATCAAGAAGCGCTTACCCTGCTCAAGAGCGCAGATATTCTTCTGTTGATAGCAGATGCGGCAAAAGGCTCAGGGGCGTATATACCTGGTAAGCTGTATGAATATATGGCGGTGAAAAAACCGATTTTAGCTTTATCTCTAAAAGGAGAGTCATCAACCATTATTGAAACCCATCGCTTAGGAAAGGTAATCGACCCAACCAATCTAGAAGCAATAAAATCCGCTGTTGTAGAATTTTATCAGCTATGGAAGGAAAGAAAGCTCGATCATCAATTTTCATTCGATCTCGAGCCAGAAAGATTTTTGATATACCAAAGGGACTATCAAGCGAAAGAATTAGCCGAATTAATGGATCAACTTAGCTGAGCCGCTGTACTCTCCTTTTCCCCTTCTCAATAAGGGTAAGGAGCAGCGGTTCTTTTAATAGAATTAAGAGCCCTCCATAAATAACTACTCCGATCAAGATGGATAAGAAGAGAAAAATATACGGATGCCAACTACTTCCCCAAAAGTCTATCATGAAAATAACCACTCCCATGACGCCTGAAGCAAAGGTGATTTTTAAGAATGTAAGGAGAAAGTCTTTTGTTAGAAAAGCTCCGATTCGGCGCCAAAGAAGAATTCCGAGAATAATAGATGCAATTCCAGCTCCAATCGCAAATGCTAAGGCTGCACCTGTAAAACCAATCAGTGGGATAAGAACGAAAGCAGCTGCAATATAGATTGCTATTTGAATAGCGCCTATAATAACAGGTGTTAGGGTATTTTCTAGGGCGTAAAAGGTACGAGTAAAAATATCTCGAATAGCTAGCGGATAGAGAGCTAACCCTAATAACACGAGCGCGTTAGCAGTTATTCTTGTTGATTCCGCTTCAAAGGAGCCTCTCTGGAATAGAATAGCAATAAGCTCTTCTCCAATGAGCCAAAAACCGATGGTTACAGGAATTAATAGCATCATCATGGATAGCAATGCTTTTTCAATGGTTCTTTTCGCTACGAACAGATCACCCTTTTTAATATGATCTAACAAAAGAACAAATAGAGGAATGGCAATAGAACCTAGAAAAATAGCTAGTGGCAGCTGAAAAATTTGTCTGGCATAGCCAAAGGCTGCAATTTTGTCGTCGCCAAGGTCAGAAATAAGGAATTTCTCAATAAATTCATTCATGGAAGACATGGCAGATGCGAATAAGATTGGAATCATTCTTTCGCCTATCTTTAATAACTCAGGATCTCTCCACTGCCAGTTAGGTATTAACGTATATTTTTCCTTAAGAATAAAGGGTATCATAAGAAGTGAAGAAGCAAAGAATCCTATCGTAGTTCCTAGAGCAAGACCGTGTATTCCATAGGTAGGAACAAATAGATAAATGGCAAGAATGACAAAGCCGTTGTTGATTATGGGACCAAGCATCGGTAATACAAAGTAATAATGTGTATTCAATGTACTGGAAAACAAGCTGATTAAAGAGATAAAGAATAGAGAAGGAATCATGATACGTAATAGCTCAGCTGCTAATGCTTGTAGCTCCAGACTAGCATTTGCAACAATTAATTGAATAATTGGTAGAGCAAAAATCCAAATCAAAAGACCAACAGATAAATGAACAACGATCGTAACGGTCGTCATTTTCTGAAACAGTTTATGTGCCTGAGCTATTTTTCCTTCGGTAAGTAACCTTTTCAATGGAGGGATAAAGGTTGCGTTTAGAGCACCTGGTAAAAAAAGAAAAATGGTATTAGGGATCAGAAAAGCAAGCATAAAAGCACTTGCTTCTAACGATGTACCAAATTCCTGTCCAATAAAGATGGTGCGTACCAGACCTATAGCACGACTAAGAATGGTAAAAATCATGATAAGTATTACTGATTGAAGAATATTTTTTCCCATTTATAACGTTCCTTCTACTATTTGATAATAAATACGTTTCAATTTTTCAGCCATTACTGTACTGGAATAATGCGTGATAAGATGCTGCTTTGCTGTCTCGCGTATACGGTGACGTAATGCTTCATGCTGTTTTAAAAGCAGAATACTGTCACGTATCATTTCAATCGAACGAGGCTCTATAACAATTGCTGATTCTTGATCAGTAACCATTTCCTTCATACCTCCAACGCCAGTAACAATAGCTGGTTTTTCAGCAGCCATGGCTTCGAGAAGAGAAATAGACTGTCCCTCAGAAATAGCTGTATTGATATAACCATCAAAAGCGGCTAAGTGCTTTGGAACATCCTTGCGAAAGCCGACAAATCGGACGTTCTCACTTATCTTAAGCTCTTTAGCCAATTGGAGCAAATACTCTCTTTGTGGTCCGTCACCGACAACCACCAAGCTTAGCGCCTGTTCCTCCTGAAGAGCTAAAGCAAATCCCTTAAGTAAATAGGTGAGTCCTTTAACAGGGACAAGGCGAGCGGTTGTTCCAATGACGAAAGCCTCATTAGAGATGTTCCATGCTTTACGTAGGTTTTTACCTGCTTGAATCAAATCTGGAGTAGGAGAATAGCTCTCTACCTGTATTCCATTAGGGATAATAGAGATTTTTTTCTCGCTAATACCTCGTTCTATTAAATCATGGCGAATGGCATTACTTACAGCAGCGAAATGATGACAAAGAAAGCTAGTCCTTTTCTCCATTTGATTGGCAATGAAATAGGGAAAAGCCTTAGAATAATCATGCTCTAAGAAGCTATGAACGGTGGTCACACGATGGGGAACCTTTGCCCACGTACTTGCTAACCGAGCAAAAAAATTAGCCTTTACTCCGTGACTGTGAACGATATCCGGTTTGATACCTTGAATAAGTTCAACTAAACGAGGATAAATACGTAAATCAAAACGACCAAATTCTTTAAATGGGATAACAGAAAAGCCTTTTTCACGTAGTGCTTTTGAAAAAGCAGCATCATAAAAAGTAATAACCTGTACATCTATTGAAGTATCCTTTTGAAATTCCTCCATCAGTGTCAAAATGTGCTGTTCGGCTCCACCGAATTCTCCTCCACCGATGATATGAAGAATCTTAAGCTTGTTATCCATTTTGTTTGGTCCCACCTTTGACGATCTTCTTATGTTTCTCATACTAATTGATTCACTTCACTTAATCAAGATAAGCAACGTTAACGTAAGCTACTCCTCTAGGGCTTTCTTCATGTATTCTTCTATTTTTTCGGGAGGTGCTATTTTAATGCCAGGATCATCATATTTGTAGAATCGGAAGAATATTTCCTGTTCCATATATCCTGCAGCAGGGATTGGCATGGTTATGGTTGTTTTATATTGATTAATCACCTGTTGTTTATAGACCTGATTTTCTTCTTCCCAAATAAAATAGTTATTTTTCGTCCACTGTTCGAGCTGATCGTTATCAGCCCCTTTTTCTTTGGCTAATTTCTTAACCTCTTCTTTTGAAAAGCTTTCATTTCCTATCCAGATGGTCATGACTACTTCTGTGTGCTCTAACACTGTTTCGATTTCAGGCTGTTGTTCTATATGACCCATTATCTGTTCAAAGATAGGATTGGGACTATTTTTTACCCATTCTCTACCGTTTAATCTGATTTGATAAACAAGGCTATCCTTGCTTAATATCTTTTCGTTCGGAAGCTGAACGGCCTGTTCGAAAAAAGGCTCCCACCATAAAAAACCATAGAACGGATCAAAAGGAGCGAATTCTTTTTCTAATGCATTCCAATTCGTCTTTTCTGTCCAAAGATAGCTGTGTTCATTCCAACGATAGTAACGAAAGGGAACTCCTGCAAGTCTTCCGTCCATAATGTAGCCGTGTGGTCTGATCATTGCACCAGAATACATACTTGTTACTCGTCTTTTTTCAATGTTATTGGCAATCCATCCTGTATACCAGAAGCGTTGAGCGTTTTCTGCATAGCTATTGGTAGCGAGGGCATTCTCTAATGTGTCAATGGCGCTAGTTTCAGGTGGAAAAGAGGGTTCCTTTTCTTCCTCTGCTTGGTCATAAATACGTTCCGCGGATGGATACGTACATCCAGCTAAAAGCAGAAAGACAACCATTATAAACCCTATATATTTGTTCCTATTCCTTTTCTGGTAGTTTAGCATAGCGAACTCTCCTTATAAGTCCATAAACAAATAGAACGATAGTGATTGTAATAAGCAGAAGGTAGACTGGTATGTGATGCGGCTTTAGTATATAAAGTGTATGCTTTTGATAAACACTTGCAACTAACTCCTTTTCTCCGTCACCATCCACATCACCACTTCTTACATTAATTAAGGACTTAAATACCTTCCATTTTCGTTGTAGGACATCTTCATCATATACATAAGCGGAAAGGTAACGAATCGGGTTACTTCCTAAATGGCTTTTATCTAGGACGATTAATTCATTATTTGTTGTTCCTTTTTCTAACCATACGTCATCGATACGAAAGCTTTTGTCTCTTGCCTTCCATAAAATTTTATTTTCTCCATTTATATCTGGTTTAATAATGATGGTTTTACTTAATGAAGTAAACGGGAAGGATAGAATCATTTCGTCTAGCTGATCGCCGTTTACATCTGTAATCAATACTTCAGTAGTGCCAATATTAGGTATCATTTCCTTTGTCAATGGATAAACAAAGCTGACTTGATTATTCTGATCTAATGTGAGAATTTCTAATCTATTTCCTAACAGGACAATACCTTCTTTATTATTCGGAAGTCGAATATCACCAATGATTTTTGACGCAGTGCTACCAGCAGAAAAATAACGATCCTGCACATATCCGCTAATTCTACCGTGAAGGATCTGTACATCATGGAAGGTCGTTCGATCAAAGGATTCTTTCGCATCGAATACACCTTTATTAGCAAGCTGAGTAGCTAGGTTTTCTATATTAAGAGCCATTGCGTGAAAAGGAGCTGTTCCAAATTGAGAAATTCCCTTTGCAAGCTCTAGACGTTGTGTAATTGGGATCAAGCTATTGTTATGTATCATAAAGTAAGGGAACCCTGGATAATCCTTTAATAGTAAAGAAGCAGTATCTATTTCCTTGGTTGGGATACGTTCCATTGTTTTCCCGTTCCATTTTAATATGTAAAGATACAGATTTTCAGGTTCGAGGAGATAATCCTTATCTTCCTCTACTTCTAGCTCTTCTTTTGTAAGCTTTCTTATTTCCTTCACATTTCCCATTGCAATAATTTCATCCATACCATCTTCGTCTATATCAACAACTGCATGTGGGAAGTAGTCGATCGTTCCCCCTACATACAGAGGAGCAGATTTCCACAATAATTGAAAATGTGAAAGTATTTTTACATCATCCCGATTGAACAGCATCGAGGTACTAAGTGCAGATATAAGTAATAAAATCAGTGGGACGGTAGATAATCGTCCTATCCATTTTCCAAGAAGAAAAATACTGATCAGGATAACAATTACACCAACTATGTAGACGAATCCATCCAACATTTTTGCATTAAACAATGCTCTATCTGCTAACAAAACAAGAAAGGAAAAGACCAAAAATGGTCGTTTCAATTGCTTGGGTATGACAGCGATAAGCAGCAAAATAACGGTGACTACGATAATCACACCTAAGATCGAAAAATCCAACACCGTTGGTGTGATAAGGAGATGGTAAATAAAGTAGAGATAAATACTATAAAAAAACCAAATGGATTGCTTTAATCGATTCATCATTCTTCTCCCTTCTTATAGTAGGAAAAACGAAAAACATAGCCGATTAGAAACCAAAAATAACTATTCATAAAGGGAACCTCAAAAATATTTTCAACAGCATTATGAAGAAGGACAGCAATTAAACCAATCAACAGCCCACCGAGTAGATAGTATTCAGAGGAACCCTTCCACTTTTGCCAAATAACATACATTTCTCGTATAGCCGTGATGACTAGCCATGCAAAAAGACCAAAGCCAATTAAACCTAATTCAGCCAGTGTTTTAAAATAGTAGCTATCTACATAGATAGTTTGAAAATAACGAGCTCCAACAGCACCACCATAATGCCCGATACCTAAACCTAAGAAAGGGTCATTCTGCATAATGTGGAACGCATTCGTCCAGCGTTCAATCCGACCATCGCTAGCACTTTTCTCCAAATATTCAGGAGAAAACAAATTCAGTATTCGTGAACGAATCCGTGGTACCAATAATACAGTAATAGCAGAAGCAGTGATGGAAGTAATAAGCAATTTTACACTGGTTAGCATAAAGACAATAGCGAAGGCACCAAAAAAGGCGAGCCATGCACCTCGAGAACCAGATAGAATAAAGGCTCCCATAATCATTATCATGCTGAATATCCAAATAGCCTTCCAGTATTTTTTTTCTTCATAAATGATAAGACCTAAAGCAATAGGTGCCATTAAGGCCATATAGCTTCCTAATACATTAGGACTGACGACAAATGAAAAAGCTCGAACCATCCCTTGTTCACTGGCATCGGTCCAGGAAGCTGGTGTTTGTACGCCAAGGAGCACTTGAGCGACACCAACTACTGCTGCAATTGTACCGATAAAAAGAATATATCGTAGGATCTTTAATGCATCCTTCTGTTCGTCAATTAAATAGTAGCCAACAAAAAAGGTCAAAATATATTGATACACAGCACGGAACCCTTCAATTCCTGCAAAAAAATGCGATAAATCAATAATGAGATGAGCTAGTCCAATAACGACAAAAAGCGATAAAGGCAGGAAAAATTTTGGGGTCTCTTTCTTCTCATTAAGCATCTCATAAAAAACAAAAAGCAGTAGCAGCACCAGGACACCTTCATCCCATAGAGAAGGTAGAAGGGGAAGCTGTATGTAATTTCTCAACATATAATCCAGTAAAGGAAACGCGAGAAAAAGATACATGAATATCTGTTTACTTTTATACATGAAAAAACCTCCCATAAACGTTGGAGTTAAATAGGTACTATTACCCTTTTTTTTTGAGAACATCAAAAACAATATCTGCACTCTTAGCAGCTACCTCGATAATCGAAGGAATCATTTCTTTAATGATTTTTTTTTGTTCAGGAAGATGGGAGATGATTTGATCGATTTCTGTAATAAGCTGGTCTGCTTTGATTTGTTGAATATTTTCTACGGCAAATTTATTAAAGCTTTCGGCAAAGCGATCAATTTTTGGGTCATAGGAGATTGGTAAAAAAGGAACATCTAGCAATGCGGATAAAATAATTGCATGAAGACGCATACCAATCATCAACTGACCTACTCCAATTAGTCCCATGATCTCTTTAAAATTAAGAGGCTGTTCAATAACGACTCCATTTTCCTCCATTTGTAATAATATATCCAGGGATGGGGTTAAATCCTCTTGATTTTGCATGGTTAAAAAAACAATTTGCCATCCTTTTCGAACGACATAATCACAGGCCTTCGCAATCTCTTTTTTATAGTTTTGCTCATTTTTCCAATCTCGAATAGCTACGTAAGCGATTGGCTTTTCCAAATCGATGTGATAGGAGCGCAGAAGTTCTCTTGCTTCCTCTTTATTTGCTTCCCTAGGATCAATGGTTAATGCAGGATCTGCTGTTGTATAAATTGGTGCTTTCGTTACTCCATAGCTCCGTATTTCTTCAGCAGAATGCTTATCACGGACCGTAATCGCATCTACGTGGTTTACGATCAATTTAATCATTATTTTACTAAAGGGATGAACAATTGGACCAAACCCTTGTCCATAGTATAAAACTGGTTTTCTAAACAGCTTTGAAAAAAAAGTGATTCCTAAGTAATATAAAGGACTTCGAGGGCTTGTACGATCCTGTAGTAGCGTTCCTCCACCAAGAATGACGAGATCAGCTCGCATAATCTGCTTAATAATTTCTAAAAGGCTCCAACGATCATAGGTAGGAATGTCAAATAGCTGAGAAGTTTTTTCCACCTGATTGGATAATATATTTAAATGAACGTTTGGGTCTATCTTTTTTAATGAGGAGATTATTCCATATAATACAGCATCGTCCCCAGCATTATCAAAGCCATAATATCCAGAAATTAAAATCTTAGTCATGAAGGAACCTTCTTTCATCAAAAAAACATTTGGAATTACCATTACTCTGACTTATAATTATACCGAAACCAAGAAACAAATAAAAGCAAAGAATTTGTTTAAGCTAGAAATAGATTTAGATACAATGATGTTAAGGGGAGTTTGTGGAGTGATGAATGGTGGATAATCAATTTTCTACATTATATATATTAGGAGTTGCCTTTTCAAAAATGACGATGCAAGAAAGCCTCCTTTTTTTTGAAAAACGTTTGGACAAGGAGATACCTACTCATATCGTCACAGCAAATCCAGAAATTGTGATGTATGGTAATCATCATCCTGACTACTTACAGCTGCTACAAAAAGTAGATATAGTGATTCCTGATGGGATCGGTGTCTTGATTGCATCGAAAAAATGGGGAAAAGCGGCGATACCTGAACGTGTAGCTGGGTTTGATCTTTTGTTAGAATTGATGAAGGTTGCTAATGAAAAAGGTAGTAAAGTTTTTCTATTGGGAGCAGATGAAGAAGTGAATGAGGCATCCTTTAAGAGGCTTGAGGAGGATTATCCCAATGCAAAGCTTGTAGGAAGATATAACGGTTTTTTTAAGAAAAATGAGGAAGAGCATGTATTGAATAGGATAATGGAGACAAAGCCAGATATTCTTTTTGTGGCACTTGGTTTCCCAAAACAGGAGGAATGGATTGCTATCCATAAAGATACGTTACATATTCCGATTATGATGGGTGTAGGTGGTAGCTTTGATGTATTAGCAGGCAAGGTAAAGCGTGCCCCATTAATCTGGCAGAAAATAGGCCTAGAGTGGTTATATCGAGTGCTACAGGAACCGCGACGCTGGAAACGAGTGCTTGTTTTGCCACTGTTTCTAATAAAAGCTTTTCTACTTCCAAAACGTTATCATAAAAGATAGCAACTATATTTAAAAAATTACGTCTAAAATAATATGGATAAGTTTTTTGTTTCGTATTATAATGGAAAATAGTGAGAACAACAATTGTAAAAAAAGAAGAGGTGCATTCTCAGCATGGTTTATCCTTTAGTAACTGGTTTTATCCTAGCATTATTTGCTGCTGTTATCATGACACCTATCGTGAAACGTATAGCAATTTATTGGAAGGCATTTGATGAGCCAAATCATCGCAAAGTACATACTAAAATAATGCCTCGGTTGGGTGGATTGGCAATCTATATCGCTTTTCTTGTAGCGTTTATTATGGTTGTTCCCAAAAATATGCTAACGATTGGGATATTGGTTGGTGGAACAATCATGGTCATTATAGGCGTAATTGATGATAAAAAGCCACTATCAGCTAAAGTGAAATTTCTTGGCCAGCTAGTAGCAGCTATACTGGTTGTGATGGTCTTTGGTTTAAAGGTGGAATTCATTAATCTTCCCTTTGACGGAGTAGTCACGTTTGGTTGGTTGGGTATTCCATTTACCATTCTATGGATTATTGGAGTATCTAACGCAATTAATTTAATCGATGGCTTGGACGGTCTTGCGGCAGGGGTTTCAGCGATAGCAACATCTACGATATTTATCATGTCATTAATGATTGGTAATTACACGGTTTCTTTTTTAAGTATTATTCTTTTAGGAGCAATTATTGGCTTTTTGTTCTTCAACTTTTATCCTGCTAAAATTTTCATGGGAGATTCAGGATCTTTATTTCTAGGCTTTATGCTTGCATCTATGTCCATATTAGGATTTAAATATGTTACCTTGTTTGCATTTATTATGCCTATATTAATCTTAGGCGTACCTATTTCTGATACGTTCTTTGCTATAATACGCAGAATGGTACACAAAAAACCGATATCTGAGGCAGATAAAAATCATCTTCATCATCGCTTGCTACAAACTGGTTTATCCCATCGACAAACTGTCATTACCATCTATGGATTAAGTATGGTTTTTGGAATTAGTGCCGTCTTTTTTAATCAGGCAACCCTATGGGGTGCAGTAGTCATTGTAGGGATTATCCTTTTTATACTGGAGCTTGGCGTTGAAGCAATTGGTTTAGTCAGCAAAACCTACAAACCGATTATTGGTAGTGTAAAGAAGCTTTCTCAAAAGCAGGAGAAACAGCAAAATTTTTAATAATCTATAGGTGGAAAAAAACATCCATGCATGTTCCTATGGATGTTTTTATTTATTTCAAATAGTACCTAAAATTAACAAACATTATTTCTAATTGACTATAATAAAAGGATGAATTTATACCGATATAGGTTTTAAGAGTGTACATATAGAGATAAAAAATATGTAATTCAACGAGAGGAGATAAAAAGGTGAGTGCTATGAATAAGGGTTTATCGCTGCTAATCATTATAATGCTTATGATGGGGATTTTGCCACCAATGCATTTATTTGCTGCAGGTACACCTACGATTGATATTGTGGGGCTGTACACACCCGATGCAGCAGAATATGTGAGTGAAGATATTAGTAAAATACCATCAGATTTGAATAAAGTTACGAGAGAAACAACAAAAAATATTACACTAAGAGGTAATTATTATAATTTTGATCCTGTTCAGGTAGAAAAATTCTATTACACAATAACCAGTGTAAGACCAAATGGTACAGGGGGATATACCTATAATACAATCGTTTATGATAAAAATACCCCTTTGATTACAGGAGACACCTCCTTTGAGTTTAGAAACGTGGTTATAAAAGAAGGGTTAAATAAAATAGTTATCTATTCTTACAACGGAAGCTCTACCTCAAAAGCGGCTTGGGTGTACTATAATCCTGTTACGACCATTACCGATCTGCTAGTCAATGAGGAAGTATTTGAAGATGGAATGATTATTCCAGCGGATCCGCTAAATGAAGGGACAAGCGTCATTATTACAGGTACAGCACCAAATGCAGAGAGTGTTGTCATTCAGAAATTAGGGGAGTCTACCCCTTATTCTGGTTATTTTAATTCGCAAACAGGCTATTTTCAATTTAAGGTGGATGCCACTAGCACAAATAGACTGGCAGATATTAAGCTAGATGGCGGAGATCAGCAGTTTGAGATTATTGCCACCAACGATACGCAAAAAATGACAATCAAAAGAACCTTTGTCTATAATGATGGCACACCTTTTCTTTTTGAAAATAAAGTAGCAAAAATGAATGCTGATAGCTCCTTAGGTGATTTAAAGGAGCTCGTAACACAGCCGGTTATTGAAGGAACAACGAATGAGGTTTATTTTGAAGGGAATATTAAAGTAGAAGTAGACCCAACAGACCCTAATGTTCTTCTTTATAATGAGGCTACGGTAACCATTCCTAATGAAAGTGGCAGTGATGAGATTACTTTTGATTTAATAAACCAAATGGTTAGTTTAAATGGGAATGCAAGTTTAAATGCAACAATAATTTTAGATGCAGTCCGTTCTACAGAACAGTTCAAGGTATTTACCTATACGATTGAGCATGTACAGATAAATGCAGGTCAGAGACAACAAAGCATCTTAACTACCTTTAGCAATGGAGTTGGAATGATTACAAAGCCAACCTATTATTTCGATTATATTAATACAGATTTGCCTTATATTGCAGAAGTAAGATTTTTAGACACAAACATTGCACTAGTTGATGATACAAAGATATATGAACTCCCGATAAGTGTAAAGGCTATTCCAAATACAACATCAGCAAATCTTACCGCTGTAAACATCTATTATGATGGGAATAAACCTTTACCTTATCTAGAAACGATCAATGCGAGTGAAGGGGAATATAGGATTACCTGGTTACCTGAAGGCTTGCATAATTTAACGTTTGTACCGGTTGATATTAATGGGGTTGAACAGCCTATAGGAAGTATAACAAGATCCATTAATTATATTCCAATGCAATATATCATTGTGAACAATATCTATAATGGTCAAATCTTTGAAGATTACTCCTTACATGAAATACAAGGAAGGCTGGTTAATGTACCAGTAACCAACGACGTTAATATGTATCTTGGTGACAAGCTGCTTCCTATCGTTCGTAATGCAGATGATACCTTTACAGTGAATGTAGATGGAAAGTTGTCGGAAGGAAAAAACACCATATCCTTTATCATCGTCGATCAAAATAACGATATTGTTTCTGAATCAAATTTGGACATTTATGTCTTTACAACGAAAGCACCACAACTAATTATGGATATAGATCCAAGAGTCACGAATCAATTTGTTGAATATGCTAAATTACCGCTAGGGCAGTATGTGACTAGAGAAAAATCTATCGCACTTATTGGAACCTTTTCGGAGAGTTCATCCATCACAGTAAATATATACCGCAAGGATGACGATGGCGAGCAGGATGATAAAACAGGTATTTGGACATATCCAGCCTTTTCTGATACGAAAAATTTCAATAACCAAGACGATGAGATGGACATATACAACGTACACTCGAATACAAACGGTACAGCAGCAGATGGTAATTTTTATTTAACGGTTGATTTATCTTCACTTGGAACCACAACGGTTCAGGTGCAGGTAACCAATGCCTCAGGGATATTAAGCACTAATACAATAGAGGTAATGAGAGAACCACTACCATATGAAATTATCTATCCTAACCTACAACGGACAAATATCGTTAACAGTAATTTTGTTCGTATAGAAATGCTTGCAGAAGGAGCCGACGCAGTCTATTTTAAGAAGGATTCTGCTAAGAAGGATTGGATTATTGATCGACAAGGTAATTACGTAGAAGGCTATGTATATGAAATATCCAACTTAAAGGCTGGAAAAAATAAGATTAAGTTTTCAGTTCTTCGTGGTGATCAGTCTATTGATGGAGAATTAGAAATCATTAATGCGGATACGCCGATAATAGGAGCAACCTACAAATCACCGATCAGCTCAAAGATGAAAATATTTGATGGGCTAGTAGAACTATCCTTTCCAAAGGGAACACTATTAAGACGTAATGATGACAGTACCATTAACCCATATTTAAGTGATGAAAGACAAGTATTGTTTGGGATAGCGGAGGATATTTATGGTCGAGTAGATAAGTACCGTCACCCACTTTCATCAGAGCTACAAAAGGATAGGGATAACGATGGGAATGTAATCGATAACTTCTATCCATCTATTAATAGTAAAGCAAAAATAGGACGTAACTTCCTAGAAGAACCGACAGGTCGTTTTATAGCGGCAAGCCCATTAATTTGGGTAGACGCAGGGACACTAAAAGAAAACGCAGATGATATTGACGACATCATCTATGGAAGCGGACAGCTTCCATATAACGCCTCGGATATTTTTTACGAGCGTTATTTAGAAGATCAAGTGATTCCTACGAATCGCGGAGAAATAACCCTAAAATACAATGATAATATTCGTGGGAATACATGGCCATACCTAACCATCTATCATTATAATTATAATGAAGAGAAGCATATTTACGAGTGGCAAAACATAGGTGGCGTTGTAGATACCAAGAGCCAGACAATCGCAGCACCTATTGACAGCTTAGGTTACTTCCGAGTAATGCACATGAACCAAAGCTATGATGATGTCATTGGTCATAACTGGGCTAGGAATGATTTAGACACCTTATATTCTAAAGGAATTATGGTAAATAAATTCTCTGATCAATTTGTACCAGAGGAAAATATTACAAGAGGAGAATTTGTCACCTTATTGGTAAAAGCATTTGAACTGCCATTAGATTACGAAGGTGCATCAACCTTCTACGATGTATTCAAGAATCCACGCTTTATCGGTAATGCCTTGTATGAATACAAATACATTGAGACAGCAGCAAGGTACGGTATCGTGAGAGGAAGACTTGAAGGAACCTTCGCACCGAATGAATCAATAACAAGACAAGATGCTGCAGTAATGATTGCTAGAACAGCAAATCTAAAAACAAGCTCCGTTACCAGTGAAAAGGATATTGAAAGAACCAAAAAAAATCTGCAAAAGCTATATACAGATGCTAACCTCATTAGCCTATATGCAGCGCCTGCAGTAGAAGCAGTAGTGAAAGCAGGATTAATGAATGGTAAACCAAATATTATGTTGGAGGGACAATCGAAGCAAAGCTATCGTTACGATCCAACCTTCGAACTAAAACGTTCCGAAGCAGCACGAATTGTGATGAACGTTCTTAAACAACAGAAAAAAATACCAAAATAAAAATCGGGGACACACCCGCTCACAGGTGTGTCCCCGATTTTTGATTCTCACTTCTCACCTCTTACCTCTCACCTCTAAAAATGTTGTGTCCCCTTTCCTTATACACTTGCTCTCCCCTAGATAATATTGCTTGTCCATTCGTTACATTCGTAATCAGTTCCTCTAATCGATTCTCTTGATCAACCTCAGCGAATACCTGCAAAGTCACCTTATCCAGATAATCAATATGACGAATCGTATAACCTCTATTATTTAATTCATTTTCAATTTTTCCAAGCCATGTATAATCCATCGTAACGGATATAATCGTATGTAATACTCTCTCAATGATACCAGCTGCTTGGATTGCCTCACTAGCAGCTTGTCCATAAGCACGAATTAAGCCGCCTGCTCCTAACATAATACCACCAAAATATCTCGTAACCACAATAGCGGTATTCTTTAGTTCCTTTTTCTTAATCACTTCAAGAATAGGCTTTCCTGCAGTACCACTTGGCTCACCATCATCATTCGCCTTTTGGATCTCATCACGCTCACCAATCATGTAAGCATAACAATTATGAGTAGCATTCCAGTGCTTCTTTTTAATCTCTTCTATAAATTGCATGGCCTCCTGTTCGGTAGCTATGTTTTTGATGGACCCAATGAACGTAGATTTACGAATTTCAATCGTTTTTTCACCATATCCATTAATTGTTAAATATCGCTTTAACAAATCCAACACCACCATTCTACTAGTATCTATCGTACAAAAAACATTGATATAATGCAATATATATAGTAGTATATATAATATGATATACAATTAATATATAAATTAATATATAAAATTGGTATATAATTGGTTAGCTTGGTAAAAAATTTATAATGAAATCAATAGAAAACCTTTGTATACTAAAAAAGCGAGGAACAGAGAAAAAATTAAAAAAAAAGTTTTATTGAGTGCGAAACTTTTTCTAAAAACTTACGTCTAAATAGTTGTATTAAAACATAGACATGATATTATTAAATAGCTTGTCTAACTTTGATAGATATTTAGACTAGTTTTGGGATATTTACCCTTTACGTATGAAGATTCTCATTGTATAATCTTTAAAGGTAGTTTTCTATCAATTTTCTAGTAGTTTACAAGTTTCTACAGTTATCTAACTGTAGAACATAAAAATAAAGAAAAAATATTGCTCGACTCGAGAGAGGGGGTGAATCAGATGAGAGACAAGGGCTATAGAAATTTAAATAACTCTCAATTAAACAATATTAGAGGAGGAGAAACAAAGGTTATGAAAAAAATTATTAATGCTTTATTAGCATTCGTACTAGTATTCGCTTTAGCAGTACCTGCAATGGCTGCTACTTCAAACGACGTAGCTGGTACAGAATATGAAGATGCCGTTGCAAAATTATCAGCATTAGGTGTTCTTGATGGTTATGGAGATGGTACATTCCGTCCTGCAAATGACATCACTCGTGCTGAATTTGCAAAAATCGTTGTTGTAGCAACTGGAAACGAAGATGCAGCTAATTTATTAAAAGGAACTACTCCTTTTTCTGATGTTGCTGCAAGTGCATGGTATTCCGGTTATGTTTCAGCAGCAACAAGCTTTGGTTATGTAAAAGGTTATTCTGATGGAACATTCCATCCAGAACAAAACATTACTGGTCAAGAAGTTGTAACTGTATTGCTTCGTGCATTAGGTTACAATGATAACCTACCAGGAGCATGGCCATATGATTACCTAATTAAAGCAAGTAAATTAGGAATTATTGATGGAACTAATTTCTCTGCTGGAGTAAATGCTAATCGTGGTCTTGTTGCTCAATTAACTGCAGCAACTTTAGAAGAAACATTAGTATCCTATGATTCTGAAGACAATATATTTAATAAAGTAAAAGATGCTGATGGTAATGTTTTAGCATTTATCGATGAAAAATTAGGTGCAGAATTTAGCGAAGCAATTGTAACTGCTCCAAGCTTAAATGCTGATGGAGAAATCAACCTTGATGCTTCTGACGTAGCATTTGCTGATGATGCTTATGTTGGTTCTTGGGCATTAGGTGAAAACGTTCGTTATTTATTAAATGGAGATAACGAAATCACTTATATTGCAAGTGCTCAAGATGCTTCTGATGTAGTAACAGATGTTACTAAAGTAGTTATCGACGAAACTAGCAATTCATTAACATTAGATGATGATGATAGCACTGTAATTGATTTTGTATATACTGGAGCTACTTTGTATAAAAACGGTTCAGATGTAACTGCAGAATTAACATATACAATTAATGCTGGTGCTAGCGTGAAAGTTTTCTTAAATGCTGATGGAGATGCACGTTTTGTAGTTGCAGAAGATCTTAATAGCCCAGTATATGCTGTTAAAACAACTAAAGCAACTAACTATCGTGATGCTCGCTTATATTATACTAATGAGTTAACATTCGTTAATGTAGTTAAAGATGCTGATATTACCTTAAATGGTGAAGTAGCAGAATTAGCTGATATTACAGAAGACGCATTAGTGTATATTGGTGAAAACTTAGATGGAAAAGCTACTATTATTAAAGCTTATAACGAAGAATTAACTGGAACAGTAACAAGCTTCCGTAAAGGTAGTGTAAACAAAATTTATATTGACGGTACTGCTTTTGAAACTACTTTAAATGCATCTGACGTTATTGTAGGAGATGAATATACTGTAGTATTTGATAAAGATGGTAAAGTGGTTCAAGCTACAGCAGTTACAGCTGCAGCATCTACAACATTTGATGCAGCAATTTCTGAAGTTAAAGATGATGTAGTTATCAAAACTGACGATGATGAATTTGTAACAGTTGATAAGATTACTGTAGTTAATACTAAAGGTGAAGAAGTAGTATACTACTCTGATGGATCTTACATGACATTAACTACAACTTCTGCTGGTGCATTTGGTAAATTCACATTAGACGATGATGGTTATGTTAAAGGCTTTGTAGCTGCTACAACAGGCGATGGACCAATTGTTACTGATGGTATCAATGGATCCAAAGTGACTGTAAATGACAGCGTATATGGTAATACAACTTATGTTGTTACATCTGATACTGTTATCTTTGATGTTCATGATCCTGCAAATGCAGCTCCAGTTAAAGTAAGCTTAGATGATTTACAAGCTGGTTTTGCCCTACGTTATACAGTTGATGGTTTCAACTTTGAATATATCTTAGTTGATAGCAATACTGGTGTAGGATCTAAATTAGACCCAGTTAGTGGTTTATTTGTAGAATCTTATGAAGTTGTAACAACTGATGGTACTGATAAGTACGTTGTGCTTAATGTTGATGGTGTAGAAGAAGTTCATGCGTTCGATGGTACAGTAGCTACTACTATTGCTGCTAATGACCTAGTTACTTTAAGTGATGCTGGAAATGGAACTTACGACACTGCAACTGAAACAACTGATGTATATGCTGAATTAGTTGCTGGTGATAGTAACACATTTGCAGCTGCAGCAAGCTACGATGGTAACTTTACAACTAGTGATGATGATTATGTATTAACTGCTGATACGTTAGTATATTTAGTTGATGCTGATGGAAATGTAGTTCTTGGAGATGCTTCTGATGTGTTCGCATTAGACAGATCCGATGCTGCTGTAAGCTTTGCACTAGTTGCAAGCTCTGATTCCTTAGGTGCTTACACTATCGTTGATGCAATTGTTATCTACGAATAATTAACTAGTTAAAAACAGAATGCTTTATTAACTATCAGGCTGTCGAGATTTCTCGATAGCCTGATTTTTTTATGACAAAGGTATGACAAAGGGACGTTTTGTTTGTCATATTCCTTTGCTATTTATCAATTTGAATTAGTAATAGAAAAACAATAAATAATATCATCTAATTCCACTAATTCATGTACAGTGGTTTTTTTAGTTGGATATTTTCTCTTTATCTGAACAATATTTATCGGGTTAAGACTCCCGCTTCTATAAGCGAGTTCTCAATCAGGTGGGGGTAGACTCCCCATCTGATTCCCCAATGTTCAGTTAGCTAAACGAGTTCACTGCTGTACCTGAGTTAAGGGTTTTATTAATTACTATCACATGATAAAATGTAACAAGTGAGTTAGTTGTCGGGAGGAGATAATTCTTGAATTTGACTAGAAGGCTAGTACAAGTATATTAAGCATTGCTGTTATACTACTTATCATTATAGCCAGTTTTCAACGTGGACTTTATCTAAACGATCTTTATCGTGTTAAGACCCTCCGCTTTCGAAGTACAGGACATGCAGCCATAGGGTACAATGATTCTCTTCGAACAGAGAAGTCTGTCGACGTAGTACAAAGAGTTGATGTCTCAAGTGCAGAACCTGTTGCAATCGGGCCTCGCAAAATTATTCGTAATGAACATCAAAGATTATCGACATTTTTGTGGGTGTTATTGACGTGACAGAAAGGTTCAGCTAGCTGAACGAGTTCACAAAATGTATAATAACATGGTAGAATATAAGCTAGCAATTGTTTGGATTGGAGGAAATATTTGTGGTTGATTTTAAAAAAATAACAAGTTATATCAGTTTAACGGCAATTATCTTATTTATAATAGCTGCCAATTATTATCGAGGATTATTTTTTGACACAGATTTCTACTGGATAGAAGCAGGCTTTAGTATATTATTTACTATCTATATTGTATTTCACTGGAAGGAAATCAATCATTCGCTTTCACAACCCTATGTATGGTTACTTACTCTCATTCCTTTGATTTACTTCATTCAAGCCTTTATCGCTGAGAATCAGCTATTAGCCTTTCAACAGTTTTTACGATGGGTAATGGCGTTCCAAATCTTTATCATCATGTTAACGATCAAAGAAAAAAGATGGGTAAAGGATGTTATTTTTTATTCTATCGTTATCATGGGAATATGGACATCCTTCTTTGGATGGTTAGCAGCATATAAGCTAGTAGATTTTGAAGATGCTTTTATGGGATACCGTATGAGTTCAGTTTTTCAATATCCTAATACCTTTGCAGCCATTCTTTCTGCCATATTATTAGGAGTATTAATTGCTTCAACAAGAAAACAATGGAAGTATTCCATTACATCTGTAGCTTCCTATATCTTATTTATTACGCTTATACTTACTTATTCACGTGGTGGATGGTTAGTATTTGGTTTAATGTGGGTGTTAACATTCTTCTTCCTTACATTTCGCCAACAGGTATTATATATAATACATACCATTTTAATTGGGGGAGTAACGCTTCTAACATTTAATAAACTAAGTGATACCATTACTGATGCTAATTATATTGCTGGACTGAGAACTATTGCTATATATACAGGAATGGTAGGCTTGCTCTATATACTAATCAGCTATTTAATCCATAAGATAGAGTGGCAGCTACCACTAACTAAATTTTTACGATGGGTTATACCCTCGTTAGCAATTCTTGGAATGATAGGAGGGTATTCTTCTTTAACTAATCCAGAGCTAATAGAAAAGTTACCTGATACTATACAAAGACGAATAGAATCAATTAATATGGAAACAAAAAGTGTGGTTGAAAGAAAGAAT
>JAENYW010000023.1 GCA_016841555.1 Tepidibacillus decaturensis | reverse complement strand
CCTTAACCGAAGGAAATCTTCCTTCTGGATTAAATTTGGCACAAAATGGTCAATTGTCTGGAACTCCGACGGAAGCGGGAGACTTTAATTTTACCGTTCAGGCTACCGATAATGGAGGAGAAACGGATAACAAAGGCTATACCTTGACCATTAAGGCCAAAACATCATCGAATAATGGTAGTAGCAGAAGAACATCAACACCTAAACCAACTATTAAGGCCACAGTAAATGCAGGAGATTATAATGAAAGCCTTGATGTTAATCTTGATAGTAGGAAAGGTATTATGGAAGTGAAAGTGGAAGCTGATATATTGAGTAATGCCTTTGAAGAGGTGGAAGCTGATGGTAATGGTGTAAAGACAGTAAGCATAGAGATGCCAAAAGTTGATGGTGTTACCTCTTACATGCTAGGTATACCAAAGGAGTTTCATAGCTTCGGAAGCGGGAACAATAGGATACAATTGGTAACTGAGGCAGGGACAGTTGTTTTACCTGACAATATGCTGGCAAACATGGGGCTTCAAGTTAATGGGGATGTGGTCTTTACCATTGATCAGGTTGAAAACATACAGCTATCCGATGAAACGAGAAAAGCAGTTGGTAATAGGCCAGTGGTGCAGTTAACTATTTCAGTAGATGGTGAGCATAAGTCATGGAACAATCCTGACACCCCTGTTAAAGTATCCATACCTTATCAACCTACAAAAGAGGAACTTTCTGACCCTGAGCATATTACTGTTTGGTATATTGATGGCTCAGGAAATCCTGTCTCTGTGCCAAGCGGCAGGTATGATGCGGAAACAGGAATGGTCACCTTTACAACAACTCACTTTAGTTATTATGCTGTGACCTATGTAGATAAGACCTTTAATGATCTAGAAAGTGTACCTTGGGCACAGAAGCATATAGGAGTTCTATACTCTAAAGGAATAGTCAGAGGTATATCAGAGAATAAATATTCACCACAAACAAACATCACTAGGGCAGACTATCTCTATTCGCTGGTAAGAGCCCTTGGTGTTGATGCAGAAGTTGATAGTAACTTTGACGATATAAGCATAGATGCCTACTATTATAAAGAGATAGGTATAGCTAAAAGGCTAGGTATTACTAAAGGTACTGGAAACAACCTATTCCGTCCTGATGCAACCATCACAAGGCAGGAAATGATGACATTGACTGAGAGAGCTTTGACGATGTTAAATAGGTTGGAAGAGCAGGGTACTGTTTTGGAGCTAGAGAAGTTTTCCGACAAAT
Organism: Tepidibacillus decaturensis; assembly: GCA_016841555.1. Lineage (GTDB taxonomy): Bacteria > Bacillota > Bacilli > Tepidibacillales > Tepidibacillaceae > JAENYW01. The sequence continues at coordinate 18,909 of JAENYW010000023.1, read as the reverse complement.
CTCTTATAGCAGATTATGCCTTAGACAGTGTTGCCACTCTAGTAAAGGAAGGGTTGATTATAGGTAACGGAGATCAGATTAATCCTTTAGGTAATACGACAAGAGCAGAAGCAGCAGTATTCCTGTACAGGATATATAACAAATAGTAAAGCAACTGTTGATTAGATAAGGATTTAAGATAAAGATTAATTAAAAATTTAAAGCAGATAGCGGTTTTATTAAAAATTTAAAAAAAACCGACTATCTGCTTTTTCATTTAGCAATAGCTATTACTTCCTTTTACCTCTGATTAGCCTATATGATACTTTTATTATGCAAATTAGTATTCATTTTTCTCAATACATTTGTATTAGAAAGAGAATAGATAATTAGTGCAATCCATATAAAACCAAAGCTGATAAAGTGAATACTTGAAAATGCTTCATGGTAGAGAAAAATTCCAAGCAATAACATCATCGTTGGAGCTAAAAACTGAATAAATCCAACCATTGATAAAGGAATTCGTCTAGCTCCTTGTGCAAACCATATTAATGGAGTTGCTGTAGCAATACCAGCTCCAACGAGTAATAAAGTATGTTGAAGAGAAATCGTTCCAAACGAACCAAGTCCATTGATTTGTTGAAACAATATATAGGTAAGGGCAATTGGTGTTACAAAAGCTGTTTCTATTGCAAGTCCTTCTATGGCCTCTACCTTTACAAGCTTTTTCGCCAAACCATAAAGTCCAAAGGAAAAAGCTAAGATGAAAGCAATCCAGGGAGCCCTACCAGATTGTAAAGTGATGATGATAACACCTGCAGATGCTAAAATCAGCGATAGTAGTTGCCAAAAATGCAAACGCTCCTTTAAAACGACCATACCTAAAAAAACGCTAAATAGAGGATTAATATAATAGCCAAGACTTGATTCTACTACATGATCATGATTTATTGCCCAGATATAGGTAAACCAATTTACGCTTATTAACAAGGAACCAATAAAAAGCCTAAGCATGTCCTTTTTTTTTGAGAGTATTTGTTTAAGATTTTTGAGTCGTCCTTTTGCCAATAACAGCATCATAACAAAAATAAACGACCAAAAAATTCGATGGGCTAATATTTCTCCTGCAGGAACAACCTTTAAAGCCTTCCAATAAAGAGGAAGTAATCCCCACAAAGTAAATGCCGCAATAGCATAAAAAACTCCTATTAAGTCTTGACTAGGTTGCTCGGTATGATTACTTGACAACGTATTTCCTCATTTCTACATAATTTTTTTTTATCTTGTAGGAATATTATACACTGTAGAAAAAGGTTAGGTAAGCTTTGAAGTTCGAACTGCTTTACATTAGAAATAAATGTAATGTATGTTAAAATAACATATATACTTAAATAAATGTTTTTTACGGAGAGGGAGATAAGATGAATTTCAATGATTATGAACCTAATAGCTACAGAGAAACAAATCATTATTCATATTTAAATAATAACGGGAGTAGTGACGAAGTAGTTTCTATTGGTATGTGGATTGGTATCTTAATATTGACAGCAATACCCTTTGTAAATATTATTGCAGTTTTATATATGGCATTTGGTGCAAGCAACGAAAACATAAAAAATTTTGGGAAAGCTTCATTAATTATGATTGGTATTTCTTTATTATTTCTATTACTTTTTGGGGGTTGTAGTTATACATATAGAGGATAAATAGTGAAAGTAAGGACAGCTAGCTATCTGTGTTCTCTATCAAGCAATAAGATAGCTTAACTGTCCTAGGATGTTCAGCTAGCTGAACGAGTTCACTTTCCCCGACAATACAAAGCAGATAGCGGTTTTCTATATATAGAAAAATTGCTATCTGCTTTTTTTTAGTTGAAATATTGAAAATAGTTTGTCTATATCAAGAAAATAACTCACGAAGGTAATCTCGACGACCATGTAATATTCGATGTATGACAATAGTATCATCCATTATTCTGTAAAAAACAAGATATGGCTGAATAACGATAAAGCGATATCCGTTTTTAATAAGGGTATATTCTTCATCTGATAGTACTGATCCCATATTGGAAAACTCGGTAAGTCTAGATATTCCCGTGGTTATCTTTTGCAATAAAGCTTCTGCAACGGCCACATTATCCTTTGATATATATGAGAAAATCTCATCCATATCATCAACTGCTACCGGAGTATATTTAATCTTATTCTTTTGCGGCATCGATCTTCCACCGCATTCTTGCTATAACTTCATTATGTTCAATCAGTTGTTCACCTTCAGCAATCTGCTTTTCTGCAACCAACAACTTAGATTGTAATTTAATGCGGGCTTCCATTCGTCGAAATGCCTCATGACTCATAACAACTAAGTCAGCTTCTCCATTACGCGTAAGTACCACTGGTTCGTCAAGCTCGTGGCAGAATTTTGAAAAGCCATTATAGTCCTGTCGAATGGTTGTAGACGGTTTAATATGCAATATGTGAACCTCCTTTACATACCATTATTCTAAACATATTCTATCATAATTATAACATCAATACAATAATGGAGTGGGTGCAATCAAGCCTCTTTTGATTTGACAAAAATGAATATATCTGTTTTTATCGTACTTTAGTACAATATAAACTTCTTTTATTCTGTGATATATTAGAAAAATACATATCCCATTTAATTAAAGAAAAAATATTATGACAAAATTCGAGTCAATTCTATTAAATTATTTAAAGGATAATTAGTATATAATATGAAATATATAAAGTATATAATATGAAATATATAAAGTATATAATATGGAATATATAAGATGTTGTAATATTAAGATGTATTACATAAAATGATAGTAAGACAAAGGAGCTATGAGAAGTTATCTTTATTTGGGCGCTTGGATAACTTGGAGCGAGTAGTGCAACCGACTTGTATTTTAAGTTGGTTTTTTTAATACTTTTTTTGAGGAGAACTTCTATGAATAAGTTAATTTCGATTTTGATACCTTTATATAATGAAGAAGAGACACTTCCTATCACATATGATAGATTAACTCGGGTGTTAACTGACATTCATTATGACTTTGAAATTCTATTTATCAATGATGGTAGCAATGATAAATCTATCAAAATATTAAAGGAAATAAGAGAAAAGGATCCAAGGGTATCTTACCTAGACTTGTCTCGTAACTACGGAAAAGAAATAGCCATGGCAGCTGGATTTGATTATGCGGTAGGAGATGCTGTAATCATCATGGATGCTGACCTTCAAGATCCTCCGGAATTGATTCCCCAGATGATTCAATATTGGGAAGAGGGATTTGATGACGTATATGCAAAGAGAAAGAACCGTAACGGAGAAACGTGGCTTAAGAAAAAGACTTCCTACTATTTCTACCGGATACTAAAAAAAGTATCTAAAGTAGAAATTCAGGAGGATACTGGAGATTTTCGATTGCTGAGTAGAAGGGCAGTAGAAGCTATTAAAGGCTTTAAAGAACACCACCGCTATACTAAGGGTTTTTTCAGTTGGATTGGTTTTAACAAAAAAGAGATTTTGTTTGAACGGGAAGCAAGAATCGCAGGCAAAAGTAAGTGGAATTATTTTAAGCTTATCGAGTTGGCTATTGAAGGCATTACATCCTTTAGTTCAGCCCCTTTGCGGATGACTACCTATGTGGGATTTACCACGGCAACCATCGGTATTATTTATATGGCATATGTTGTCATTAAAAAAATAGTTTTTGGCGATCCTGTAGCAGGATACGCATCAATGGTAAGCTTGCTCTTGTTTTTCAGTAGTATTCAGCTTATTAGTTTAGGTATTATCGGTGAATATTTAGGGAGAATTTTTGATGAAACGAAAAACAGACCCCTTTATTTTATCAATGATTACGATGGTCAAAGGAATAGTAGATAAAATGAATGCTCATAATACAAAGAAACTCATAAACTACTTAATTTTTGGTATTTTTACCACCCTGATCAATATTTTCATCTATAGCTTATGTGTGTGGTTGAATACTCATTATTTACTTAGCAATGTTCTCGCTTTTATCGTCTCTATTCTATTTGCTTACTTAACCAATAAAAAATGGGTCTTTACTTCATCGAATGCCAATAAAGTGGATTTCAAGGAATTTAATAGATTTATCGGTTCTAGAATTTCTACGTTAATATTAGAAAGCCTCCTCTTATTTTTATTTATAACATGGTTAGGGTTTAATGAATACGGTGTTAAGATTACAGCAAATATTACGGTCATTTTTACAAATTATCTGTTAAGCGAATTTGTCGTTTTTCAGAAGAAAGAAGCGACAAAAGAGGTATGATAAAATGGATAGAATGATAAAGCCAGCTGTATTCGCCATTTTGATTTTGATTTTAACATCCGGATACGCTTTATTTATACCACCTTTGATTGGACTAGCTGATAATGGAGACTTCGAGAGAATTATGGTTCCTAATGATCTCAATCATGAACAGCAGCGGGATATCAATGATTATTTCGGCTATTTTAATCATGATTATGAGAGGTTGCAGTATTATAACGATGTTAAAGGAAACGTAAAATCGACTCACAGTATTATTATCAAGGCAGCTATGGGGTTGGATCATCTTTTTTCTAATGACACCAAATTTGACATCCGATTTGCGGCTGCTATTAGTCTTGCCGTTCTAGCATTAAGTATCTATTGGTTAGTCGAAACCGTGGAGAAAATGGTAGATGGAAAAATGTTGAAATATTTTCTAGCACTCATTACTGTTGTTATTTTTGGCGATATCGGTTATACGTCTTATTTTAACAGCTTTTTTGGAGAAGCAGCATCATATCCCTTTTTTCTCCTATCTATAGCAGCTTTATTAAAATTTTCACTAGATAGGGAGATTAAGAAAAGATATTTATTCATTTATTTTATTGCCACTTTTATCTTTATGGGTTCAAAAAACCAGTTTGCTCCCAATGGAATATTAGCCTTCGGGTTGTTAGCTTCCATCATATTTTTTAAAATTCCCAATAAAAAAAAGGTACTACCATTTATTCTAGGAATCTTGTTAATAGGATCTTCTCTTGTGATGTATTTTGTTATTGATAATACAATCTATTCTATTAATAAATATCATATGATCACTCGAGGAGTTATGTTATTTGAGCCAGATGTGCAGGAGGTTACCAAAGAATTGGGTTTTGATGAGCAATTTGCTTTGTTATCTGAGACCATCTATTTTGATAAAACACCAATTATCCATCCTGATGATGAGATATTACAAGAAAAGTTTTATTCTAATTATAATTTGATTTCTGTCACCTTTTATTATTTAACACATCCTGATGCGTTTTATAAAATTATGGAGTTCGGATGGAAAAACAGTTATACCATCAGACCAGAGGTTTTAGGTAATTATGAAAGGGATTCAGAAAGAGCGTATGGTGAAAGGACAAATTTTTTCGCACTATGGAGTTATTTGAAAGAGAATCACATCCCGCATTCATCTAACTTTGCATATTTTTTTCTTTTGATTTGTTTAGCTTTGAGTATTAATAGAATCATAGAATTTAGGAATAAGGGAATGCTTCAAACTGAATATTATCATGAAATCGTAATGGTTTACGTATTCTTAACTGCATTTTCCCAAGTTCTTATTTCGTTTATCGGTGCGGGAGATACAGACTTAAAGAAACATCTCTTTATGACGACTGTTTCAATGGATATTCTCTTTTATTACAATTTTGCTTATATAATTTCAAAGGTTTTTAAGAGGAAAACCAAAATTGCTAATACGACACCAGCGGTATTGTGAGTGAATAAACTTTTTAAACAAACTCTATAAAGGAGCTACCATTATGAGTAGGATGGATACTAAAATTTCTAAGAGAATTGATTTAATTCATATTTTGCTTACAGCTATGTTTTTTAGCTTAATTATCGCTTATTCGCTTATGGGATTGAATGAAGATGCTATGAATATTTTTCTTGTATTTATTGTTATGGTTGGATCAATTGTCGGGTATTACACAACGATTACTGCTGGAATATTATATTCGATTATTTATATTTTCTCCTATGCCAGCTTTCATATCTTTTTAAATATTTCAAGAGGCATACCTGTCAGCGTAGATGTTTATTTTTGGATGATAACTGTCCCATTATTCACCCTTGCTTTCGCCTATTATGGGGGCTTGATTCGAAATATTCAAGAGCAAAACAGCAATTTAAAGAAAGAAAATGCTGAATTAGTTGTCATTGATAAAGAGACGGGGTTATTGAGTTCTCAAACTTTTTTCAATGAATTGCAGGCCTATATGAAAATTAATGAAAGATATCATATTGAAGTGTATTTGATGTTGGTGAAAATAAAATATGAAAATGAGGTCATCAAAATACTTGGTGAATCAAAATACAATAGAATCGTAAATGAAATCTCTAATGCGATTAATTCCTTACTTCGGGAAGAGGATCGAAAATATATCCTAAGGGATGCGAATATGTTTGGCCTTATTCTTTTATCTAATAAAGATGGTGGGAGATATATTAAGAATAGGATAAAAGAAATGATTAACAATATTAATTTCAAAGACGATATTGCCATCAATAAAATTAAATTAGAGGTTCTTGTGGGTTTGGTACCCTATCGTTCTAACGAAATTAGTAGTCCATATGAGTTTTTCAAAATGGCCGAAAAGGATTTGGAGTTTGATGTATAAATGGATACAAAGAAAATGGTTGCTGTGATAAATAAACGATTGATTCTTTTTGTGGCTACATTTCTCTTAATATTATACCCTGCAAATGTGTTTGCATCAGAAAAACAGGAAGAATATGTTATTGTATATGACCGATTATATGAATATGCATCTGATTCAAGTGACGTGCTCCGTCAATATTCTGAGTTGAAAGCAGTAGGCAAGGATGTCTTGTTATTTCAAGCAGATAAGATAGAAACGGAAAGGATAAAAAAGGAATCTATCATTATTGTTGTTGCCTCTAGCTTTGATTCAATAGAAAAATATAATCGGATTTTAAATATCTTGAATGATTTTAACGTCATACATCTTCAGCAACATCAATTGCTTACTACCAAAGATAATCGAGATGATGCAAGTTTTATGATTGCCATTGATCGTGTTTATCCCTTTTCTGACTTGAATAAAATAATGGACGTAGCAGAGGAGCTAAATGAAAAAGGGATTAAATTCATTGTCACTTTTATGCCTGTTTATGACAACTACGAGCTTGAAGCATTCGATACGTATATTAAGGTACTGCAATACATTAGCAAAAAAGGAGGAAAGCTTTTTATTCATTATCCTGTTGAACATAAGGATGTTAGGTATAATTCTGATCCCAGAGTCGGATTTGAAAAAGCTGTTACAGAATTTCGAAAACACGGGTTAGATTTAGACGGTATTGCCTTACCTAAAGATAAAATGTTGGTGAATATAAAGGTATTTGATGGGCTAGCTCTACCCTTTATTTTGGCAACCGAAACAGAAGTGGAAATTGAACAAAAGATTGATCTACTGAAAGCATCGGAAATATTGAATGATTATATCATAATACAAGGAATTCATATTGATCATTTTGATAATTTTCATTATCTTAAAGAGAATCAACTCAGTGATCAACAAGTAATCTATATTTCAGCGAATGAAGAAAAAGAAAAATTGTTTAATTTAATAGAGATATTTTCTGAAACAAATATCTCTATTAAGGACTTTACTATTCGGGACTATGAGGACAAACTAAAGTTTACTGAGATGATACAAACTGTTAGGACGGGTCAATCGGAAGAAAAAACAGAATATCAACAATTTCTAGAAACGGAAATGAAGAAAATAATGGGTGAGAATTTAGAACAGGAAAAAGCTGTGGATGGTTATGATATATCTGGATTAGCAAAAGTAGCTACCAGAATAGCTTTTATCATTTTCAGTCTATTAATCATTCAGGTACTTATAGGCAGGCATTTTGATAGAAAAAAATACTTTAAGAATTAAGGGAGAGAACATTTTATGCTCCAAAATATATATGACTATTTGTTGTTATGGTCATTGTTTTCCATATGGCTGATCGTCCTCATCAATAAGCTTCTCGCAACTGGTGGTTTTATCTCTTACTTAAAGCACAATAAAAAAAGGGAGATATTTGTACCTGATGAAGAGCTGCCATTTGTCTCCGTTTTAATTCCAGCACATAATGAAGCAAAAGTAATAGGGAAAACGCTGGAAGCTATTATAAACCTTGATTATGACAAAAAAAAGCTTGAGATTATTGTAATCAACGATAATTCTAGTGACGATTCAGCGGAAATTCTTCAAAATATCAAAGAAAATCATCCAGAAAGACACATAAAGATCATTAATACTGATAGTATTACAGGTGGAAAAGGTAAATCGAATGCCCTTAATATTGGGTTTGAGCAAAGCAAAGGCTCACTGCTTGCTATCTATGATGCTGATAATACTCCTGAAAAAAATGCGCTAAAGGAATTAGTCTTTGCGATCATCAAAGACAAAAAGGCTGGGGCGGTCATAGGAAAATTCAGGTGTAGAAACAAGAATAGAAATCTCTTAACAAAGTTTATCAACATTGAAGGTATCTATTTTCAATGGATGGCTCAGGCGGGGAGATGGCAACTTTTTAAACTGAGTACAATACCCGGTACCAATTTTGTCATTCGTAGAAGTGTTCTCGATCAGCTTGGTGGTTGGGATACAGGTGCTATTACGGAAGATATGGAAATCAGTTTTAGGATCTATAGGTTAGGCTATCATATAAGATTTTGCCCCCGTTCTACATCATGGGAGCAAGAGCCAGAAATTATATCAGTTTGGTTAAAGCAGAGGAAACGCTGGGTAAAAGGGAACTATTACGTTTTAATAAAGAATTTTAAAAATTTATTTGACAGGAAAACAGGTCCTGTAAGATTTGATCTTTTCTATTTCTTTGCAATCTATGTTCTCTTTTTGGCATCCTCAATCGCTTCTGACTTGATTTTTTTTCTTGGTTTTGGAGGATTTATCCAGACAAGCATAATGGGATATAGTTTACTCCTTTGGTTTATGGCATATATTCTATTTGTACTTTCTGTATTGATTGCATTAAGTACAGAAAAAGGAGAACTCAGTTTTTCAAATATTGGAATTACATTACTTATGTACTTTACCTATTCGAAATTATGGGCCTTCGTTGCTGTTATTGGTTTTTTCAGCTTTGTCAATGATAGTTTATTTAAAAGAGAAATTACTTGGTATAAAACTGAAAGATTCTAGGGGTGATCAAAAATGAAAAAAGTTATTGTATTAATAATTATTTTTAATTTGGTGTTAAGTGGAGTATTGGTTAATGCAGAGCCGGATGAAGCCTATGCAATTCAACTGGGAGTATTTAAGAACGAAAGCTTTGCAGATCGTTATGTTGAACAATTAAAAAATAAAGGACTGAACCCCTATAAAATAAGCACCTCTATCCATAGTATTTTTTACGATATATATCCCAGCAGAGAAGAGGCAATAAAAGAGCTAACCTCAGCCAGGAAGTATGTGGCAGGCGCTCATGTGGTTAAACTGAGTGACAAACAATTGGCAGTCTATCTTAAAGGAATAGCCCCAGAAAATGCCTCAATATCAGATCCTAATAATACGAACCTAAATACTGAGGATAAGTTAAATGTTGAGTTTTCAGAAGAAAAAAAACAAATAACGATCAATAAAACTCCAGAAGGAAATTTGGAGTACATGTATAGGGTTGTTAACGATATTGAACTAAGGGGTATTAACGGAGAAAGTAAGTGGTTTTTTAATGTAGAGAAAGGATTGAAGGTAAAGGATTTTACATTTAACCTGTTCAGTAGGGTTAATGAATTAATCATTATGGATATTTCTTATTTCACGGTCTATATGAATGATCTTCCGATCAAGTCCATGAAGATGAAAAATGATAAGAATGAGCTGTTAAGCAGTTGGCAAATAGAGATACCAACAGATCTGATTAAAGAAGGGTATAATGAATTAAAAGTCCTTTCTCATTCGAGAATAACGGATAACCCCTGTGAAGACGACAAGAATATTGCAAACTGGGTAATTATTGATGGAAATACCAATTATGTAATCACCTATGACAGCAGAATTCCGTCAGGTGATATTTCAGATTTTCCATGGCCTTTTATTAGCATGCTTGCTGATGATTCCAAGGGTGTAGGAGTCGTCGTTCCCGATAACTATAGTGATAAAGAAATTTCTGCGGCATTGACGTTAATTGCTCACATGAAATCCGATGGTATCTTTTATGACGTTCCGTCTACATTAGTAACTACTAGTGACAAATCGTTACTTGACTTTGATAGTCTCATTTATATCGGAAATTATCAAAGCGTACCCCAAAATTTAAAAAGTACGATAAAGAATCAAGAAGAATTGTATACGGAGAACGTTCATTTGTATGAATCTACTTTTGGAAATGATAAAAAACCGGTATTGATGATTGTATCCGATCAGGGTGAACAATTGATTGAAGCTGTAAAAGCACTTAACAACAATGATGTGAAAGAGCAGATGGTCGGTAATTACATCATGCTTAATTCTAACCTAAACGCAACCATTAAAGAAGAAAAAGCAGAGGAGTACATCTATTTAAGAGACTTAGGGATTAACGGGATAGAGGTAAAGGGAAGCAACAGACAAGTTGCTAACATAGGAATAAGAATTCCGTCTAACCAAATGCTAGCTAATGAATCAAATATCAATTTGCGATTAAGATACTCGGATAACCTTGACTATGAAAAATCCATGGTTTCCGTATATGTCAACGGTATTCCTGTAGGGAGCCAGAAGCTTGATAGGGAAAAAAGAGATTTGTATAGCTTAACGTTTTATATGCCAGAAGCTTTGAGAAGAAACACCTATTATGATGTTCGTATCGTATTTGAGCTTATACCGAGCGGAATTATTGATTGTGAACGTTATTTATCAAGTGTTCCTTGGGCATACATCATTGAAGATTCCAATTACTTTTTTCCAAAACAAGAAAGGAATCTTATGCTGTTAAATAATCTGCCGTTTCCTTTTTCAAGAAATGACGATCTGGATTCAACGATCATCATCGCTCCCGATCATCTAAAGACAGAAGACTATCTAATTGCAACTAAACTTGCAGAATTAGCAGGCATTGGTATCAAAAATAATAAGGGGACTATTGAGCTTATCAAAGGATCTACTTTTAATGAAAAGCACCATGAAAAGAATTTGATCATCTTTGGAACACCTAATGAGAATAGTGTGTTTAAAATTATCAACAATAGTCTATGGTTTCAATACAACAGCCAATTCAATAAAGTTCTGTCAAACGAAAAAATGGAACTATTACCTGAAACGTCAACTTCTGCTACGTTTTTTGAACTGAAAGTTTCTCCGTATGATGACGAAAAGGGAATGATGACCATCACGTCCTTGGACAAGCAATCCATTATTAAAGCTGTCGATTATTTGAAAGATAATAAGAGGGGATACTTAACAGGCGATGCTGCCATTATCAGTAAAAGTGGAAATTTATCAAATATAAGATTTCAAAAGGACGATGTGGATGAAAGACCGTTCATCCATACAACAGAAAAATTGACAAAAAATACTAAGAACTATATTATTTTTACAGGTATACTCGTCCTGTTTTTGATTATTAGTTTAAGCTTTTATGCGATGAAAAATAGAAGAAGGAAAAAATAAGCTTTGAACGTGTAATCGTCATGAGTAAGGAGCTGATAGAAGCTGCAACAGGTAAATAGCTTAATTAAGTTCATTTTAATTGTTTTTTATACCATCATGCTGTTATATATGGGCTATTGGATTGGGTTTTACCATCATATGAGTCATCATCCATATCCCGAAGTACAAAGGGTGGTTATAGAGGAAAAAGAAAAAAATCTATCGAAATCCTTTAATAATAAAAGTAAAGTAATAGAGTATTTTCATGATATCTATGGCAAAAAGATTCTAGCTGGTCAACAGGTGTATCAGGATTCAATAGAAGTTGAAGCTATTTATCAAATAACAGGTAAAAAACCAGCTATCCTTGGGTTTGATTTTATGGATTACACCCCTTCGAGAGTGGAACGCGGAACCGAAGGAATGGACACCGAACTGGCAATTCAATGGTGGCATGAAGGGGGGCTTCTCACCTTTTGTTGGCATTGGAATGCTCCTTTGGGGCTTATTGACCAAGAGCCTGATCGCCAATGGTATCGTGGCTTTTACACCGAGGCAACGACTTTTAATTTCGCAAATGGAATGGTTAACACGGCATCCCAAGAATATCAGTTACTTATTCGCGATATTGATAGCATCGCGAAGGAACTGAAAAAGCTTCAAGCAGAAGGAATTCCCGTACTTTGGAGACCTTTACATGAAGCTTCTGGCGGTTGGTTCTGGTGGGGAAGTCAAGGACCAGAACCCTATAAGCAGCTGTGGAGAATCATGTATAACAGATTGACCTATCATCATCAGTTAGACAATTTGATATGGGTATGGAATGCTGAGGATCCAGCTTGGTATCCAGGTGATGATGTTGTTGACATTGTGGGAATCGATATTTATGGAGATAAACAAGATTATTCACCAAGGGAAAAGGAATTCAAAAGAGCAGAAACCTATGCTGATGAATATAAGATGGTTGCCCTAACAGAAACAGGGGTGATGCCGGATCCGGATTTATTGATAGAGACGGAATCGAATTGGCTTTGGTTCTTAATATGGTCTGGAGAACTTGTGCTTGATAAGGATCAAAAAAGTTATTCAGAGGAGTATACAGAAGCTAACATGCTACAAAAGGTTTACCAGCATGAGTATGTGATCACCAAGGATGAACTACCCGTTCTAGATGTGGGATGTAGGAAGTGAGAGGTGGGAATAAAAGAAATCGATATATTGTCGATTTCAATAAGCTTCTCACTTCCGACTTTTCACCTCTACAACAAAAGTATTGATGGAGGTTCCCTTTATGAAATTATCAATTCGAGGTATGATACAAATTCTGCTTCTTTTTTCTTTATTTTTGGGTACTACCCAAGTAGAAGCTAATCACAACCAAGAGATTAGAGTTTATGTAGATGGTAACAATATTTCCTTTTCTGATACTGAGCCCTATATTGATCGGAATAATAGAACGTTAGGTCCTATTCGTCTTCTTGCAGAGGCTTTAGGAGCTGAAGTTTTATGGAATAATGAGCGTAAGGAAGTAACAATAAAAAAAGATAAACATGAAGTCATATTAAGGGTAAATAAAAGGGATTATTTGGTCGATGGTCAAATCAAACAAATGGATACTGAGATGGTTTATAATCCCTTAATCGGAAGAACGTACGCCCCGATTAGGTATGTGACAGAGAGTTTAGGTGCAGAGGTTGAGTGGGAGAAAGTAGATCATTTTTCAGTTATACATATTTTCACATTCAATCATACCAAAGAAGAAAAAAAAGGGTTGAAAGAGCGTGTCAAGCAAGAAATTTTGATGGCACTTCCAAAATATGAAAGTGGATTACATGATTATAAACCATTTTTTGCAGAAACTTTTAATGATAAAACACTAAAAAATAATAGGATAATAAATTATTCATCGGGCAAAACGATTTGGACTATTAATAGTGTGAAAGATCAAGAAAATAGGGTGACGGAAAGCGGAGCATTAGAACTTGCAGGAGCTCAATATATGCAAAAGGCTGTATTGATTGAAGGTGATTGGAAAAATCATCAAAATTATGCAATGGAATTTACAATTAATGTTCAAAAGTTAGGTAATGCAGGTCATAACGAACGTCCCGTTGCTGTAATTATTCCTCGCTCTAAAGATAAAGCATTGACAGAGTATTATGCGGTTACATATTTTTTAGAAACTAAGCAAATGGGAGCTATCGTAGCGAATCTCTATCAAGCGAAGTGGGCTATCATCAATACTGCAGCACCAACAAAAATGGAGCCACTTGTTGAGGGATACTTTATGTTGCGAGAAAACGTTGATTATACAGGGAGATTGATCGTTAATAATACTCCCGATGGGAACGTAAATATTCAATTCTACATTGACGGACCAATTCATCCGATGGAAGAATATAAACCATTACTAGAATATACAGACTCTTCTCCGTATAAAATTCTTACAAGTGCGACAGGACCTGCTTTTGGAATGACAGGTTATTCTGATGATGGTTGGGGTTATTCTCCTTCCGTACAGTATGATAATATTAAGCTTTTTGATCTTCAGGAATTTAAAAATTATGAGTCTTTACTTAAGAAGTATGTAAGTGATCTCCCTGAGGATATTACAACAAATCAAGATTATGATACAGTTAAATACCTGATTAACAAAGGGACTTTGGGAACTTATACTGATCATACCTTTAGAGGAAACAACATGCTCTCAATAGCAGAGTTTCTCGCTATGCTTGTAGCATCTGAGGGAGAAAAGTATCCGTTAGGAGTATCTCATTGGGCAGAGAATTATATTAAACGGGCGATCGAGCTTGGCATGATAAAGGATGGACAACTTACTGATTATGATGTACCTATTTCAAAATTTCAAGTTGCGCAAATCATAACTAGCCTTAAAGGTAATAAGAAAGCAGATAAACGATATTTATCCTTCATTAAGGAAACAATTCCAACTGAATTTATAAATGATGTGCATTATACTTTTCAAGAAGGCTATTTAAGACTAGATGAAAATTTTCGATTTAACGGAAGTCAATTGATCACTCGACAAAAAGCTGCAACTATTCTGCTTAGAGTATTGGATGATGGTCTTAGAAAAGTGAATTATGATTTAGAATTGCCTCATATTTTTTCATCTGGAGCTATATTGCAAAGAAATAAATCAATCCCTGTCTGGGGTAGAGGTTTTTCCGGAGACACCATCACCGTAACATTTAAAAACCAGAAAAAAACCACCGTTGTAGAAAATGGTCATTGGTATCTAGAATTGGATCCAGAACCCCATGGTGGACCATACACACTAACTGTCACAAGTACAACAGATAGTATTGTCCTAAAAGATATCCTTGTTGGAGAAGTTTTTATTGTAGCAGGACAGTCCAATGCAGAAATGTATACGAATGAATGCTATGGAGCGGAAGATACAAAGAAAAAATTAGTTAATAAAATGAATTTACGATATTATACATCAGAACAATTATTAGCCGTGACACCTAATTTTACCAGTAAAGGAGAATGGACTCCTGCTTATGACTGGATGATTGATTGGTCACCAGCCATTGGAACTTTTTTTGTTGAAAAAATTCTTGAATTGAATGAAGAATTAAAAAATGTGCCCATAGGAATTATTCCTTTAACCTATGGGGGGAGTACGATCGAACTCTTTATGCCTCATGCAATTATAGAGGAACAGAATTTTGTTCAAAAAGATAACGAACCCATTATGTCAGGATATTGGAATGGATTTTGGGATGCTGTTGCTCCTTTTTCCGTAAAGGGAATGATGTATTATCAGGGAGAAAACAGTACTCAGCTGGGTTATGAATATGAAGCAATGCTGAGAGACTTTTTACGAGGGATTCGTATTGAATTTAAAGATTCAAACTTACCTGTTATGCTAGTACAGTTATCAGGTTATGGAGAAAATTACTATCAATCTGACCTAGATAGTTGGCCTATTATTCGCGAGATTCAAATGAGAGTTGCCAAAACTACGGAACATACAGGTTTGGTCACGGCTATAGATTTGGCTGATGAGAATCCTTTTGAAATTCATCCAAAAGAGAAGAAAAAAATTAGTCAACGCCTGGTTTATTTGGCGATGAAAATGATTTATGGAATAGATTTAGAACAAGAAAGTCCAGAAATTAAAGATTTTCTTCTTGAGGGGAATAAATTCATCGTTAGTTTTAAACTTCTTAATTCACCACTGTATTTCAAAGAAGGGGTAGCAAAAGGCTTCGAGGTTCTTGATAGTAAAGGGACATGGCATGATGCCAATGCTAAAATAAACCCTGATCAAAGTGTTGAGATATGGCATGATGAAATTTTATCACCTCTAGGAGTGAGGTATGCTTGGCGTAATTATCCAGATATCAGTCTCTTCGACAGCTTAGACTATCCTGCACTACCATTTAATACGACAATAGATATGGAAAGTGATTCGTTAGGAAATACTAGTGAACACATCATTAAAACATCTTTTCACGGGCTACAAAATGAGGATGGCATTGTAAATGCAAGTAGAAATAACATTTTTAGAATGATTACGAGGTTGGACAAAAATCGAATTTATCATGAATATCCGATAAAGGATCAAACAGCGGGAGATACGATATACTTATTTTCTAGAGATACCAATGCGATTACAGAGATAGGAACAACTGAAACTATAATAAAAATGACGAATCATGGCCTTTCTGAAGGTGATTGGATTCGTAATAATACCAGAGGATGGGAACCAAGGAGAGTAAAAGCTGTTTTAGACAAAGATACAATAGAAGTAGAAGCCATTAAGGGACAAAGGATTGGTGATGACATAGAGAGGTATATTTATAAGAAAACTATTATTGCAGAAGAATAGGGGCAAAGGTATGCCTTCGTTAAGAAAAAAGATAATGTATGACTAAATCAGAAGATGGAGGCTTAGGAATGAGGAGGAAGGATTTCCTTAAAAAATTGAGCTTCACCCTCTTACTAGTAATCCTAGGAATGGGGATTTATTATTTGTATTTTGTTAAAGAAACCAATGAAATTCCTGAAAAAACAGAAGCCGATTACTCAGGATATGAGGAAGAAAGATTGGCGTTAGAATCTTTTATAAACCGTTATTTTATCGAAGACGGCTTCTTTAGAACAAATTTAACCGACTCTCCACAAGGGGAAATCGCTTCAGGAGAGGATATTTTGTCTGAATCTTTAGGGCTTTTAATGCTTTATTATTTAAAGATTGACCAACCGGAAAAGTTTGATGTACAGGTTACTATCCTTTCGGAACATTTTATGAACTATAATAAACTCGTCAAATGCCGTATCCGTCGAGAAATCGAAAAAAAAACAGTTAATGCTACCATTGATGATTTAAGGATAGCCAAAGCCTTGATGATGGCGGCTGACAAGTGGCAAAGGGATGAGTATAAGGTGATTGCTGAGGAGCTTTCTACCCATTTACTTACCCATTGTATTATAGAAGATCAACTTCGATCCTATGATTCACCAGAAAGTCCGAAAGCTCCGCTCGTATATTATGATTTGGGAGCTATGCAATGGCTGGGACAGTTTAACAAGGAATGGTATAGGCTGGCAGATATCAACGTAGATAACATATTAAACAGTCAGGTGAAGGGATTACCTTTTTATCAAGATACAAGGTTTTTAGCAGAGAACCAATTTCCTGCCGTAGAAAACTTTATGATCATGATGCACTTATCTGAAATCGGCATAAAAGATCCCCAATCCCTTAATTGGCTAAAGGATCAGCTTAGGCAACAAGGTTTATATGGCAGTTATTCTATAGAAGGAAAGCCTCTTAATACCATTGAATCTCCAGCTATATATGCCATTGTTGCTCGTATTGCACAACGTAATCATGATGAGGAGCTCTATTATTTGGTGGTTAATAGATTAAAAAGCATGCAAAATCTTGAAGATAATGAGTATTACGGCGGATTTATAGATTTGAATCAGCTTTCTGCCTTTTCTTTCGACCAACTCTTTTCGCTATTGGCCTATTGAGTAATCGAGTCTGTGAGTTTGAAACTTTATACTGACTCACGCTATAAATTTGCAATATGTGATCTGAATTATAACGAGTCAAGGACATTCCTCGACTCGTTTTTTAGTGTTCACCTATATTTTTCAGCAAAAAAAAGGCTACAATAGGATTAAATCAAGGGTTTTTGGACAACTTATTAAGGAGGATTTTTTTTTTTTGTAAATAAGGGTTGACGAGTTATTTTAATCGTGTATAATAAAGACATGAAGTAAATAATAATAATTATTATTTAATACTAATTATTAATTAAAAATAATTATCAAAAACAAGGAGGAATTTAATAATGGAAGAATTTAAAATGCCATTAATTGGCGACAAATTTCCGGAAGTAGAAGTTAATACCACTCATGGAGTGAAAAAATTACCTGGTGATTATGCAGGAAAATGGTTTGTATTGTTTAGTCATCCTGGAGATTTTACACCAGTTTGTACAACTGAGTTTATTGAATTTGCTAGAAGACATGAAGATTTTAAAGCAGTTAATACAGAATTAATTGGACACTCTGTTGACCAAGTATTCTCTCATATTAAATGGGTTCAATGGATTAAAGAAAATATGAACATGGAAATTAAATTCCCAGTTATTGCTGATGAGCTTGGTAGACTGGGTAACAGATTAGGAATGCTTCATCCTGGAAAAGGAACAAATACCGTTCGCGCAGTATTCATTGTAGATGCCGAAGGATACTTAAGAACCATTTTCTATTACCCACAAGAAATTGGTCGTAACATGGATGAAATTTTACGCGCTGTTAAAGCGATTCAAACTTCTGATGCAAATAAAGTTGCAACACCTGCTAATTGGCCAAACAACGAGGTTCTTGGCGATAGTGTAATTATTCCACCTGCAAGCAGCGAGCAATTAGTTGAACAAAGATTGAAGCAAAAAGAAGCTGGAGAAATCGAATGCTTCGACTGGTGGTTCTGCCATAAAAAATTAAAATAGTAAAAAATAATGAAAGAAGATTACTACAATGTGGTGGTCTTCTTTTTTTTGTAAAACAAGACTTATTTCGTGGATGAACATAACATACTTGATTTTAACAAGCATCTCACTTCTCACCTCCCACATCTCACTTCTAGTATACAGTCTTATTTTTTGGTGATATGATGGGAAAAGTAAATATAACATTACACAATAGGAGAGGTAAGGAATGTTTAGAAACACTCTCTTTAAGGTTCTCTTTGTCATTATT
>JAENYW010000022.1 GCA_016841555.1 Tepidibacillus decaturensis | reverse complement strand
AAAACAAAGGAATATTTAGGGGCTTAATATGATACAGCATAAGGAATATACTCGTAAGGAAATGCATAAAAAAGAAGTGACCTATACAATAGAAGGTCCAGTAAATACCAACCAATTAAAAAAATTCACTATTCATCAGGAGCTAAAGTCATTTCGTTTTCCCGAAAAACAGCTTGAGGCCATGCAACATATTGCTACTCTTCCTGAAGCTCAAATCTATGTTTCACATATCAATCAACATATTATAGGTTATGTTATCTTTTTGCATCCAGATCCTAAGGAACACTGGTCAAAAGCAGGAATGAAAGATCTTTTAGAATTAGGAGCAATTGAAGTGGCTTCTCCCTATCGTGGAAATAATATCGCCAATGAAATGTTAAAAATTTCTTTTTCTGGTCCTTTCTTTGAATATTATATTATTTTTACAACCCTCTATTATTGGCATTGGGACTTGAAAGGAACAGAACTTTCCATATGGAAATATCGTAATATGATGGAAAAGGTAATGAATAGCGTAGGTCTAACTTTTATGAACACAAATGAACCAGAGATAAGATCTCATCCTGCAAATGGTCTAATGGTACGGATAGGAAAACACATCCCCATCTCTTCTATTAAACAATTCGATAACCTTCGTTATATGAAAGTATAATAACACCATGAGATCGCTTAAAAGTTTTATGATGAAAGGAGGATAAAAATGCTAGTAGAAGAAATTATGAATAGCAATGTTACCTTTATTCGACCAAAAACAACGATTAGAGAAGCAATGGACATTATTCAAGATATGAATATACGTCATTTACCCGTTGTTGATAATGATACATTAGTGGGACTTATTACTGCTAGACATTTAAGTAATGCCTGCCCATCTACAATAAAAAATAATGAAAATACGAAGGATTTGCATACTCAAGTTACCACCATCATGAAAAGAAACATTATTACTGCTCATCCACTAGATTTCGTTGAAGATGCTGCTTTGACCATGTATGAAAACCACATTGGTAGCTTACCCGTGCTTCAAAATAACAAACTAATAGGAATGATTACAGAATCAGATATATTGCGTACCTTAATTGAACTAACAGGGATCGCTCATCCAAGTTCGCAAATTGAAGTAGAAGTAGAAGACCGAACAGGACTATTAGCAGATGTTTCAACCATTTTCAAAGAAAACAACGTCAATGTTAGCAGTGCTTTTGTTTATCCAAGCAAGGACCCAACGAAAAAGAAGTTGATCTTTCGCGTTACAACGATGGACCCTAGATTAATTGTAGAAGCAATCAAAAAAGCTGGTTATCGTGTGGTTTGGCCGTAGATATAAAATCCCGTATAGCTAATTAAGCTATACGGGATTTTTAAAGGAGTCAATGTTTAGGTAATTTTTAGTATTGGTAATTCATTGTATATTTGGAGCTATTTTTAATCATTATGTTTTTTTGTTACTTTTTTTCATTCCTGCATTAATTGTAGTATCAATGGTTCTATATTTCAGAACGTATAAACTCTGTTATTTCTCTATTTTTTTATTTCAATCCAAATACCTGGGTAGTCTTTAATCAAACGATACTCTGGAATAGCTGCTGCAGTCAATAATTCTATTAATTTTTCTTCTGATGGTACTAGAGCTGGAATATCCATGCCTTTTTCTTTTTTATACGCTTTTAATTGTTCTTTTTTATAGGCTACTACTCTTTCCCAAAGATCTTTAGGTAGAAAACATTTGCCAAAGCCTCCGCCTATAAAAGCAACCCCATTTGGTTTTAATACCCGATATATTTCCTTCAGTCCATTTAATTGGTCATGCCAAAACCACATGGAGCCGCGGCTAACAATAAGGTCTGCAACATTATCATCAAATGGTAACTCAGCAACATCGGCTTGAACAAAATTAATTTCATCTTTTATTTGAAATAGCTTTTCATTCTTCTTCGATTTTTCAATTGCTTCCTTATCTATATCAACCATATACATAGACATATCGGATTGATTTGCTAGCTGCAGTCCCAAATAGCCTGGACCAATACCAATCTCCATACAAACACCTTTTTTTGTTCCATATTGATCGATAATATGTTTTGCAGTAAGATTATACATTAATTCTTCGTCTTCATTTTTATACATTGATTGACTAGCTATCAATATTTTCCCCTCCTAATAGTGGATAAACTACATAGAGCTTTGTTTACGATAAAGAATAAGCAAGAAAAAAGGCGCACCTAATACTGCAGTAATAATTCCGACTGGTATTTCGACAGGCTGAAAAGCAACACGAGCAACTGTGTCAGCTACTGTTAGTAAAAGACCACCTAAGATTCCTGATAGAATAATTAAAAAGCGATAATCATTACCGATTAATAAGCGAGCAGTATGCGGAGCAATAATTCCAATAAAACCAATCGTACCTGCAACACTGACAGCACTTCCAGCAAGTATAGACGCTGTAATGATCGTTAAAAGCTTGGAAACCTCTGTAGAAAGTCCTAAGTTTTTCCCAACCTCATCACCTAATAAAAATAGGTTCATTTTTGGACTGATATATATAGCTGCTAAAACTCCTACTATTGTATAAGGCCATAGCATCTCAAAGTATGGCCATCCCCTACCATTTAGTCCACCAATGAGCCAAGAGTATGTAACACCCAATTCATCACTAAAAATAATCATTAATGCAGAGGTAATCCCACTAAACATTGCTGAAAGAGCTACTCCAGCCAATATAATCGTAACTGTAGAATTACTTCCTGGTCGAAGGGATAGGAGGTATACAATTAATGATGCAACAAGTGCACCCAAAAAAGCTGCAGGTGGAATAAGATGTAATTGAGCAGGCATTATTGTCATAAAGATGACAGCTGCTAGTCCTGCACCAGTATTTACTCCAATAATATTAGGTGAAGCTAAAGGATTGCGGAGTAACCCTTGTAAAAGGGCACCAGCCATGCCCATCTGAATACCAACCAACAAATCCAGCAAGGTTCTTGGAAGACGTAAATTATAAATAATTTGATGGGCATACTGATTATTTGTTTTTCCAATTAATACAGAAACAGCTTCCTTTAAAGTAAACGGTATTGTCCCTGACATGACGCTTATAACAACTGCTATCATTGTTAGAAAAGCGAATATTAAAATATAAAAAATGCGAGTTTTTACCTTAGATGCAGGTTCCTTTTTACTAACCATTCATTAATTCCCTTTCTGTTTCGAACAAATCAATTTGGCTACTTTTTTTAATGCTTCTTCCGTACTTATTTTTCCTGGACCTATTTTCCCTGGAATAATGATCATATTATTTTCTTTTACAGCAGTAACCTCTTTCCACATCGGATCATTTTTGTATTTCGCTAATATTTCTGAATTATCCTGTGTCCCTTTTCCTTCTACAACAATAAACATTGCCTCTGGATTTTTTTGTATGATAGTTTCCATATCATACTGTAGATAGGATTCCTTTGAGGATCCTGGTAAATCAGATGGAACAATATTTTCTAATCCTAATCTAGCTACTAACCCTCCATAAAATGTAGCTGGTTGAGCTACCATTATATTTTCAGCATACTTTAATACGACAACCGATTTGATTGGACATGATGCAACTTGCTTTTTAAGCTCTGAAGATAAAGTATCAATTTTTTGAACATAGTCGTCAGCTTCCACATCACGATTTGTAACATGACCGAAATAGCGAATAACATCTAATAATGGGTCATTTCCTTTTCCAGGATTGAAGTAAACGACAGCTGCTCCTGTTGCCTCTAATTGCTCGACCATTTGACCATGATTACGAATATGAGCAAAAATAAGATCAGGCTTTAATTGATGAAGAACCTCAATATTTGGGGTTTGCTGAATAGACGTACTTGGCAGGTCTTTATATTCTGGATGAAACATCTTGTATTCCTCTGGTACTGCTATAGGAGTTACACCCAATGTAACAATCGTTTCTGTCATTACTGGATTTAGAGCAATAATTTTTTGGGGGTTTACAGGTACTTCAACCTGACGACCCATATGGTCTGTAATAATGCGAACATTATCTATTTTTTCTTGCGACGCATTTTCTTCATTTGTTTCTTCTTGCTTTTGAGCAGCTGGTTCTGATGCTGTTGATTGATTGTTATTGCATCCTACCATAACTAAAAGTGTTGAAATAATAAATACAAGAAATAAGATTTTAATAGATTTCATTTATATCTCCTCCAATTTGTTTTCCACAAGACTTAACTTGAATTAGTCTCGCTTTTATTAGCCTACTGCTGATGGAATAATAAAGGGCATAGAATATTCAGGAAGTCTATGAACCTTTGCAGAAATCTCAAATACATCTTCTACTAAATGGGGGGTGACAATCTCTGTAGGCTCACCACTTGCATAAATTTTTCCTTCCTTCATTACAATAAAACGATCTGCAACAGCTAGAGCATGTTGAAGATCATGTAAAACAACAATGAAAGATTTATTATATTGTTGTTTTATTTTTTTCATCACGTTTAATAGCTCCCATTGATATTTCATATCTAAATAGGTAACGGGTTCATCAAGTAAAACAAGCTTTGTATCCTGGGCTAGTATCATAGCAATCCAAGCCCTTTGTCTCTCACCTCCTGACAAGCTTTGTAAGGGTCTATTTTGAAGAGATTGAAGATTCATATACGAAATAGCCCACTCAATTCTTTCCTGATCCCCCTTTGATAAAATCCAACCTAAAGCATGATAGGGACTTCTTCCTCTTGATACAAGCTCCCAAACAGTAATATGGTTTACTTTTTCTAGATTTTGTGGAAGAAAAGAAATGTTTCGTGATACCCATTTTCTTGAGTGTTTATGGAGATGTTGATTTTCAAATAGCACTACCCCTTGCTTTGGTCGTAAAAATCCAGCTGAAGCTCTTAGTAATGTTGATTTGCCAGATCCGTTGGGTCCTATTAAAGCAATAATTTCACCTTGATTAATAGAAAAGCAAATGTCCTTTAAGATCTCTTTATTCTGATAATTAAAACTCAAATTTTTGACTTGAAGCATATCTACATCCTCCTTCCTGCTATTATTAGATAACAATAATCATTATCATTATATGGATAAAAAAAATTACTTATTTATTTTATACTGACTGATAGAAAACAACGAGAAACCATTCCGTGAATGATTCAATTCAGTTTTTCCCTCCTTTTCTCTTTTACCCCCTTATAGACGATAGTTTTCAATAATTAAATAACATTAATGATTATTAATATCAGTTAGTTCTGAAAAAAACACCTTAATAATTACTTATTCTCTCACCATTTCTTGTAGTCTTATAAAATTATTTTCAAACTCATTTACAGGAATTGGCTTACTAAATAAATAACCTTGTTGTTGAATACATTGCAGCTTATGTAAAAAACTCATTTGTGATTCATTCTCTACTCCTTCTGCTACGACTTTCAAATTCAAACTATGTGCCATTGCAATAATAGCCCTTACAATCGCTGCATCATCTGAACTTTCAGTCATTTGACGCATAAATGACTGATCAATCTTTAATGTATCAATAGGGAACTTCTTTAAATAGCTTAAAGAGCTATATCCTGTTCCAAAATCATCTATTGAAATTTGTATTCCTAATTTTTTTAATTCATTTAGTTTCTTAATAACAAAATCAACATTTGTCATCGCTACACTTTCTGTAATTTCTAATTCAAGGTATTTAGGGTCAAGTTTTACTTCATTCAGTGCTTTATCCACTGCATATACTAAACTTTTATCCTGAAATTGAAGGATGGAAAGATTTACTGCCACTTTCATAGGAGAAAAACCTGCTAATTGCCAAGCTTTATTTTGAGCAATTGCAGCATGTAATACCCATTCCCCTATAGGAATAATTAATCCTGTCTCTTCTGCTAAAGGAATAAATTCTCCTGGAGAGATTAAACCCATCTTAGGATGCTTCCAACGAATTAAGGCTTCTATTCCAATGATTCCTTTATTAAGGGTATTTATCTGTGGCTGATAATATATTTCAAATTCATTATTTTTCAGTGCTTTTCGTAAATCCTTTTCTAACAGCATCTTTCTAGAAATCGCTTGATTCATCTCATGAGTATAGAAGCGAAAATTGTTTTTACCTTCTTCTTTTGTATGATACATGGCTGTATCAGCGTTTTTAATCAACGTTTCAATATCTTCTCCATCCGTTGGGTAAAGACTAATCCCAATACTTGGAGTAACCACATATTCCTGCCCCTCTATAATAAAGGGTTGAGCGAATAAATCTAAGATTCTATTAGCTGCATTTTTTGTTTCCTCTAATGTACTATCGGAAAGAATAATGGTGAATTCATCACCACCTAGACGTGATATGGTATCTCCTGTACGGATGATTCTTTTTAAACGATTAGCGACCTCTTTAAGTAAAAAATCTCCCATTGTATGTCCGAGGGAATCATTAATATATTTAAATCGATCTAAATCAATAAACATAACAGCTAATGGTTGTTGGTAACGCTTTGCTTTTTCCAATTCATGTTGAAGACGTTCGTTAAATAGTCTTCGGTTAGGAAGTCCTGTTAAGGTATCATGATAAGCTAAATAATGAATCATTTCCTCTGATTGCTTTTTTTTGGTAATATCCTTTGCAATAATGTAGATGCCTATTACATTTTTATCTGTGGAAATTGGGATATAGGTAACATTCAATGCAACCGTATCCTGCTTATGATGGAGGCTAGTAATCTCAAAGTTTTGAGCTTCTCCTAGAAGTGCTTTTTGAAACTGTCTTTCCCCTTTTCCTCTGTCTTCAGGTACAATAAAATCAATAAAATTTTTATTCACTAGCTGACTAGAGGGAAATCCTATTATTTTTTCAACCGCAGGATTTACACTAAGTATTCTACCGTTTAAGTCTAACCAACAAACGATATCTGGATTTTGTTCACATAACGATTTATATCGTTTCTCACTTACTTCTAACCGATGCTTTTCCCATTTAACCTTCGAATAATCATAAGCTTGAATCAGTACTACCTCTTGTTCTAGAAAAGGAATCTTACTCCGTTTCGCACTTACTGATAGGATGATTGGCAGCTTTCCCTTTTGATTTAATACTATTTCCTTTTTTTGAATTACTTTTCCTTTTAATACGTAGTCTATTGGTATTTCTTTTTTTACTAACTCAATCATTTCTAATTGTTTAGCCATATAATTTGCATAAAGTAATACTCCTGCTTCATTAAAGAGGACAATACCTAAATCTAGATCATTCAATATTATTTCCTCTATCGATTCTATTTCTATTCGTTTTGTTATTTTCTCTATATTGCTTCTATACATTTTTACCTCTCCTATTACCACATTTCACTACAAACTATTCATATATTATGTACAATACATTTTTGTTGAAAAGAAAAACAGCTTCCACAAATAGGGTTAGCTGTCTTTCTGTAAAAGGGAGGAAAACTTTAATGATTAAATCGAATTATCATATTTAGGTAAAATCAATGAAACTTCTTTTGCTTTTAGGCTTTGCATAGGGCACGCTCCGTTAAGTGAACACCCTGAACAACTATTACATTGTCCCTCTGCAGTTTTTTTTAAGGATCGATATAAAACCCATCCACTGTAGGACACGATAAGTATTAATAATAAATATGTCATGATTATCATCCTCATTATAAAATAGAGAAACTTATTTCCCTCTTATTTTTCCTCATCTTGTGAACGCTGACGTCCACCCTTTAGTTTACTTCTTGTTTGTTTGAATAAGATATATGCGCTATAGAGCACAATAACACCTACGATAATATAAGAGATCCATACCACTTTTATCCCTCCAATCCATTAGTGAATAATTATATAAAAAGTTTACCAACTTGATAGATGATAAAAGCCATTAACCAAGCAATCCCTATAGAATATCCTATGGAGAAAAATGTCCATTTCCAAGAAGCAGTTTCCTTTTTAATTGCTGCCACAGTAGCTAAGCATGGAACATATAATAAGACAAAAACCATATATGCATAGGCAGATAATGCACTAAAGGAGCCTTGAATCATTTGACTTAAACCAGTAACTGATTCGCCAGTTCCATAAATAACCATCATTGTTGATACAACCACTTCTTTTGCCAAAAATCCAGTAAGTAGAGCAACAGAGGCCTGCCAATCACCAAAGCCAAGCGGTTTAAATATTGGTGCAATAAAAGAACCAAGTGCTGCAAGGAAGCTATGATTAATATCTACCATCCCTTGGAAGGAGAAGTTGCTTAAAAACCAGATCAAGACAGCCATACTAAAGATAATCGTACCTGCTTTACGAATAAAACCTTTTCCTTTATCCCAAGTATGCAAAAGAAGGTTTTTAAATACAGGTAAACGATATTCTGGAAGCTCCATGATAAATACACTTTCACTTTGTTTAAACTTCGTTAATTTTAAAATAAATGCCAATAAAATTGCCATAACAATCCCTAAGAAATAAAGAGAAAATACGATAAGTCCTTGATTATTTGCAAAAAAGACTCCTGCAAACAATGCATAAACAGGCATGCGAGCTGAACAAGACATAAATGGATTCATTAAAATCGTTGTTAATCGTTCATTTGGATCTTCAATTGTTCTTGAACCCATAATACCAGGTATATTACAGCCAAATCCGATAACCATTGGTATGATAGACTTTCCATTTAACCCCATTTTAGACATGAATTTATCCATGATAAAAGCAACGCGTGTCATATATCCTGTATCTTCTAAAAAGGATAGTAGTAAAAATAAGACCAAAATATTTGGAACAAAAACTAAAACACCACCAACACCGCCAACGATTCCATCGACAGCTAAGCTAATCATCCAATCTGGTGAGTTAATTACTATTAGTCCTGCTTCAACCCATCCTGATAAGGTACCACCAATAAAGCCATCTACTAAGTCAAGCAATGGATTACCTATCCATGTAAATGTAATTTGGAAAATAAAGTACATGACAGCTAAGAAAATAGGAATACCTAACCATTTATTTGTAACGATTCGATCAATTTTATCCGTTAAGGTTTGTGCTGTTTCTATTTGTTCACGTTGAACAACTTCTTTTAATAGGGATGATATCCATTGATAACGAATATTTTGAATAACCTGTGAAGCATTCAATTGCTGATCTTTTTCTACCCTTTCCTTCACTTTATTTAATGCTTCATAAATACCTGATTGTTTAGCTGCTTCTTCAATCACTAGATTTCCTTCTAAAAACTGAATAGCAAACCAGCGTGAGGAATAATGTACTTTCATAGAAGATTGCTCCAAAATTTCTTCTAACTCAGTAATTAATGATTCCATTGCTTCTCCATAATTGATGCGGAAGGCGTTTGATGGGATTTCATTTTTTAATTTATGAATAATGTCTTCTTTTCCAATTCCTTTTCTAGCAACAGTTGAGGAGATTTTTACTCCTAAACGTTCTTCTAGTTGTTTTAAATCAATATGTAGCCCTTTTTCCTTTGCTACGTCCATCATATTTAAAGCCATAAATAATGGTTTTCCATACTCTAGTAATTGAATGGTAAAATATAGGTTTCTTTCTAAATTTGAAGCATCAACGATATTTATGATTCCATCTAATTTTTCTTCTATCATATAACGACTTGCGATTTGCTCATCAATCGAAATAGGAGCTAAACTATAAAGTCCAGGTAAATCAACGATAGTATACTTCATATCGCCCTTTAATTGTCCAATTACTTTTTCTACGGTTACTCCAGGCCAATTTCCTACTCTTTGTCTTGAGCCTGTTAATAAGTTGAATAATGAGGTTTTCCCTGAATTAGGGTTCCCTGCTAAAGCAAAGGTACTCATCCAATTTCACTCCTTCTGTTTATTCGAGAGCTACGTCGACCTACTTCTCTGTTCGAGAAAATCCGTGTGCCCTTGGGTACTCCTTCTGTTTATTCAAGAGACATTTTAATGAGAAATGGTAATTTGTTCTGCTTCCTTTTTTCGAAAGCTGATTTGAAATCCACGAACTCTTACACTAATCGGATCTTTTAAGGGAGCCATACGTACAATTTCAATTTCAGTTCCTGGTAGAATTCCCATTTCCATGAAACGACGCTGCTGGTTATGATTCATATGCAGAGATTCTATTTTTACTTTTTCCCCTACTTTACATTCGGCTAGAGTCATTTAACCTACACCACCTTTCAACATATTGATTACGAATATGTAATAAGTGAATAAAAACATCTCAAATGATAATAGTTTTCAATTTCACTTGTATCTTAACATGAAATCGTTATTTTGTAAATGAAAAATATTATCATCTTAACATCTTCAATATAAAAATCCAAAGAATTTGATATTATGAATTATTTTTATTAGATTTTGTGATGTTCCAATTTTTTAAAAAACTTACGCCATCAAAGACCTAGCTTATATTGATTGTCAATTGAGTTTCTCCTAAGAACACATACATATCAATAGATATGGCTATATCAAGATGTACTATTCAGTTTTTTTTGCTATAGTCACATTTATTACTTCCCCTTAATGCATTCCGTTATATTGTAGTTGAATTGCTCTATTTTATATGTCATTTAAAACCTTTAATGAACGAAGAGTATAATTCACTAGATTATGAATATCGCTAATATTATCTTCATCAATTTTCCTTCCAAAGTTTAAACTAATTTCATTATTAAATATGCTATGCTCATTTTTTTCTTCCTTATATTCATAAGATAAAACTTGTAAAATCTTCGGTCGATAATCCCAAATCCTATTTAAGCGATCTTCTATCATCTTGCATTCCACTATCGGCTCCGTTACTTGAATAATAAATTTAATGATTATGTCACAACCAGGTGTAATTCCATCCTTTAATTCCATTATTTCCTTTGATAAATCCTCGGAAAATAAATGAATTTCAGCAAATTTGTCCTTTGTTGACTCCATTAACCCAAATCTTATAATATATTTTCTTGTCATTATCGCAAGATTAACCAAGTCTTGTCTGTCTAAAATATTAACTATACCTGATAAATCTAAATCATAAATCTCGCCTTCCAAAACCACCTTGATATTGTCATATACGGTTGGGTCAAACATTAAGGTCACCTCTTTTGCTTCATCTTACTACTATTGGTAGCATATAAATTTTTACAAATGTTTATTTACTCATATTATATACTTAAGAACAATTTTAATTATCCTATAGATATATGTAACGCATCACTACCTACTCTAAATAAGAGACGCTGACAAACTTACTAATGGTTTTTATCTTTAAAAAGATAAATCCGTTTGAAGATATTTTTCTATCTTTAAACGGAAAAAAATACAATTTCTTTAGTCAATTCATTTATTATCGAGACATGCATGCATGGTTTGATATACTTTTTTCAGACCTTCTTCATCCAAATTACCTGAGCTTGGTAGCTACATATTATTCCAAAATAAATGATAAAGGTTATGAAAATCATCATACCGTTCTATCTCTTTAAGATTCCCCATTGAGCGCTCCTTCCTATTTCATGTTTCTTTTTGCAGATAAACGTATTACTCCATAGTAAAGAAGGACAATCCCTAATAATTCACTAATAAGAAGTAAACTAGTATAACCCCACTTAGAAAAGGAACCACCTGCACTCATTACAAGAGAAGAGCCTAGAATATAGAGAAAAGCGTCATATTTTGTTCGCCACCATGACCAGAGGGACGAACCAATTAAAACTATTCCACCTATTCCTGAAAGGAGAAAACTAAATTTCCGTACTTCAGGAGGCATTGCCTCTCCTCCTACTGTTTCTTTCGCTTCAAGAAGAAGCTGAGTATCTACTTGAGCGCCAATAAGGGTATAAACGAGAGCTAGAGAAGTTACCACCACATAAGTAAGAAAAAGATGAGAAATAGATGCACTTCTACGCGCATACATGGTTGCAGCCGCCATTACTGCTACAAGAGAGATAGCTGGAAAGTAATAAAGCTTATATAACCATACCACCCATGAAAACGCAGTACTATAAAATTCCGCAAAGGATGCCAAGGTAAAAAAAGATAGTGAAACTGCATAAAGCAAATGATAGAGTCGTCGATCGTTAAGATATTTTCTTGTGATGATGATTGAAAAATAAAGACTTACTATTGTTGTAAGTAACGGAATAATCCAGAGCATATTTTTCCTCCTTATCATTATTCAAACAATCAAATGACATTCGTATTAGATACATTCTACCATTTTGTTTGTAGTACAGCTAATATTTCATACACACGATAAAAGCCCCTTCTCTTTCTGTTTCCTACTTACCAAAGAGAAGGGACTAAATAACATTTATACTCTATCTAGCTACTAAGAGAGACGTTCAAC
Source organism: Tepidibacillus decaturensis (assembly GCA_016841555.1). Taxonomy (GTDB): domain Bacteria; phylum Bacillota; class Bacilli; order Tepidibacillales; family Tepidibacillaceae; genus JAENYW01. The sequence continues at coordinate 8,101 of JAENYW010000022.1, read as the reverse complement.
AAAAAGTAATTCATCCTGTGATAAAGAGCGCGCTTGCTCGCAAAGCTCTATTACGAGTGTATAAAAATCATCCTTTTCCTTCTCTGCTAAAATTCCAGCACGTCCCTTAGCCAGATAATCATAAAATTCAAGAGGTAAAAAACCATCTTTTAAGGAAACCTCTACTGCCGATCCGTTTGTTGAGGATATCACGAAGGCATAGGATTGAGCGCGATGAGGATCATACTGTGCCTTTGGGTAATTAACATCTACTGTATAAACCCCACGTGTAACAGCACGAGTGACATATTCAAACGCATCACGAAATCCTGGGCCAGCGTGTCCTGAGAGTATCGATATCTCTCCCCGCTCGGGTGGATTATCACCAAAAAGTTCCTTTAATCCTGCTTCTAAAACTCGAAAGCCTACACTAAGTGCCATAAGCGCACCGGCGCTATGATATTTCAATAAATCTTCAAAGGTAATTTCTTTAAGATCTCTTTCTTTCTTCCCATCTCGAATAGTTATTTTTGACATTATGTACCTCCTAAGTTAGCTTTATTTAAGCACAAGAAATTCATTTCTTATACAAGCTTTTCTGTAAATTCCTTGGCAAAGTTATTACACTTTTCAAGCTGTTCATCATCATCTGGGGATAGTTCAATCTTTAAGCCTTCCCCAACGATTGTTGCTCCACGTTCCTTTACCTTCTCTTGGAATTGATCAACAGCCGCACAATACTGTTCATAAACTGTATCGCCAGAGCCAAAGACACCAACAATTTTACCAGTTAAATCAACTTCATCTAATTGGTTAAAGAAATCTTCTGCTTCACCTGGAAGTTCACCATCTCCCCATGTATAACTGCCTAATAATATCCCATCATACGCTAAAAGATTAGCAGCATCTGCTTGCTCCATTTCAACCTGTTCAACCTCAAATGCTTCAAGATTTTTGCTAAGAATATTAGCAATTTCTTCCGTATTTCCTGTCATACTTGCATAAACAACACAAACCTTTTTCATTATTTCCTTCCTCCTACCATTTCATTTTCAAATTTTTCTTCAATCCAAGCTAAAAAACCATCAAGAAAAGGCTCTGTCTTCGGCATAAATCCCTGTCCAAAATGATACATAGGATCAAGGGAGGTGATAATTGCCTTTCCTTTAAAGGAAACATTATCTTCGTAAAGAATAGCCCCCCCATTTTCGTTATTTATGATAGCAGTTGCCCCCTCTGGTGGGGTAAAAAAGCCGTGATAATGCCATTTTGCATTTTCGAGCTCGGTATGCTTAAATAATGGATGCTCTGGGTTTGGAGGAATAAGCGGTAAATCTTCATCCTCACTTAACCACCATGTGAAGTTGGTAGGGGTATAAGTCCATTTCACATTTGGAAGCCATTGTTCTGGCATTTCTCCGCAAGAGACTAACCACTTCCCTGCTTCTAAATAATCTATAAATTTTTCGCTGTTTTTATATAGTAATTGTTGATTAGTACGTCCTGGAACAATAACTAAATCGAACTCCATTAAATCGGTATCGGGTAAATCAAGAATATAAATACGTTTATCAAAACGGTTTTTATATTTTCCATTTTTATTTTCATAAAAGTTGTAGTTAAAACTGTATCCGTTATATATTACTGCCGTTTTCATTATGCATTTACCCCTTTCATTCTAGCAACTTCATCCTCTATCCATTCCAAAAATTGTTCGGCTAAACGATCAACTGTGGTTCCTTGATTAAAACCAAAAGTGATTAAATCCGTCCCAGCACCTGATAATATTGTTCCCTTTGTTGTTTTGCGATCAATATACATAACTGTTTTATCATCACTATCAGTTAACACTACTTCAGCACCTTCTGGCTCTTGAAAATAACCTCGATTAAAAAATCCCTTCACACCTTTTCGATAGTTTAAATCATACTCTGTAATCCCTTTAAAAATAAGATGGTCATTCTTTACATTAATCACCCGATCCTTGATAGGAGTTGGTGACAGGGTATAAAGACTATTCCCTGGTAGCCATAGTTTAAAGTTTTGAGCAAAGGAACAAATAATTCCTCCATTATCCAAATAGGTAGAGATAATCTCCTTATGCTTGTATAAAAACTCTTCATCAATCGTATTGGAAATCATCACTGCCTTATACTGCGATAAATCTACTTGAGGAAGATCATATTGAAATATTTGATCTAATTTCTCCTTGAAAGCGTCATACACACCTTGTGAATACATTCCTCCTGGGGTAATAATAGCTAACTCTTTCATCCGATGTTTACCTCCTGTTTTTCTTTTTTTGTTGTTATTCTTAAGCCTCTTTTTTCTCGCAAAATAGGATGCTTTATTAAGCTAGCATCTAGCAATTTCTTGGTATATAGCGCTTTTGGTTGATGAAAAAGCTGAGAAATAGCTCCTGTTTCAACCAATTGTCCACGCTGTAATACAGCAAATCGATCTGCGAAGGAGGCTAGAATGTCTAAATTATGGGTAATAAACAAAATACTCATCTGATGCTTTTCCTTTAATTCTAATAAAAGATTAAGTATTTGCCTTTCTGTAATTGGATCAAGGGCTGAGGTAATTTCATCCGCAATTAAAAGCTTGGGTTGTAGTGCTAACGCCCTTGCAATTGCTATTCGTTGCTTCTGTCCCCCTGAAAGCTGTGATGGAAACCTATCTATATATTGTTCTGATAAACCAACCATGTTTAATAAATGTATGACCTTATTTTTTCGTTCTTCTCCATTAACACGATGAATAAGTAATGGTTCCTCTACTAATTGCTGAACCTTCATTTTTGGATTTAATGAACGATCAGGATTCTGAAAAACAACTTGAATATCCCTGTAAGTTCCATTATTACCTATAGAAAGGATATTTTGCTCTTCCCAATAAATAGAGCCTGCTGAGGGCTTTTGCAGACGTGTTATCAATTCAGCCATTGTAGATTTTCCCGATCCGCTCTCTCCAATTAAGGCAAATATTTCACCCTTATTTATTACTAGATTGATATCTTTAAGCGCTTGAACAACACCTTGTTTCGTTTCGTACGCTTTCGCTATTCCTTCAATTTTCAGCACCATCAAACACCTCCTGCTTTCCCTATCATCCGTAGGAAAGGAGTTTTTTACTATAATCTGTTTGTGGTTGATTAAACCATTGGAACACATTACGATTCTCTATCATGTTTCCATCCTTCATCACCACAACCTGATCAGCTAATTCAGCTACAATCCCAATATCGTGAGTAATAAAGAGAAGGGAGATTTCGTAAGTTTCTATCTTATCCTTTAACAATTCTAATATTTTTTTACGTAATACAGGATCAAGAGCACTTGTTGGTTCGTCTGCAATAATTAACTTTGGTTTATTCGCTAATGCCATCGCAATCACAGCTCTACTACACATTCCTCCACTAATTTCATGAGGATATTTTGTAGTCACACTTTTATCTAATCCTACTTCTGCTAATAAGTGTTCTGTTTCTCGCTGTGCTGCTTGCAATCGATAGCTACTATGCACAATCAATACCTCATTTATCTGTTCACCTATGGTAAGTAGAGGATTTAATGCCTGACGTGCATCCTGAAAAACCATCGAAATATCTACCCAACGCAGTTTTTGTCGTTCTTTTTGATTCATCTTTAAAAGATTTTTCCCCTCAAAAAATATGCTACCTTCTATTGTTGCACGTCCCAGCATTCCCATGATGGCATTTGCAATCGTCGATTTCCCAGCACCTGACTCACCAACTAACATGCACGTTTCTCCCTTTCCAACGGAAAAGGAAACATTGGACACAGCAACAGAATCATCATAAGCTACCGTTACATGATGAACAGTTACAATGTTATTCTCTTGCTCTAAATCAGAAACACTGCTTTTATTCTCTATCTCTTTTTCATTAGGTTGCTTTTCTAATTTTCCTATGGACCTCTTCTTTGTTTTCCTTTTCCTCTGATCACCATTAGCTATTAAGGACAGGTTAATGGTTAATAAAAGTAAAGCAGACGTTGGCGGAATCAATAACCACTGCCATGAAGCATTCATAAAGGTAGTACTTGCTTGAAAAGCATCATGAAGCATCATTCCCCAACTGACCGTATTGGGATTACCAAGCCCTAAAAAGGATAAACTAGCTTCCGTAATAACTGCCATTTGTGCTGTAATCAATAACTTAGCTCGAATAACAGGATATAGCTGCGGAAGAATATGCCGCCATAGAATGTAGCTATGTTTTCCTTGAAACGTAATAGCTGCTTTAACAAATTCTCTCTCTCTTAACGTTAATACCTGAGAGCGAATAATTCGCATATACCCTGGCCAAGACAAAAAGGCTAGCGTTAGAATAAGGACCCATAGACTTCCCTTTGTAAAGGCAACCACAATAAGCACAAGAAGAAGATTCGGTATTACCATAATGACATTAGCTAAACCATTAATCATCTGATCTGCTTTTTCATGATAGCCAGCCCATAAACCAAGCATTACACTAATAAATGTACTAATCCCTGCCACCATAAAGCTCACAAAAAGGGAGGTACGAATCCCATAAATCAATTGACTAAAGATATCCTGACCAAGTTCATTCGTCCCAAACCAATATTCTATTGTGGGTAGCGATAAAGATGGACCGTCGAAATCAAGAGGAGCATGCTTTGTCACCAATGGAGCTGCAATTGCTAACAGTGTGAATAAGCTTAGAAGACCATAGCCAAATCTTTGTTGTTTATTCAAAAACTGTTCTCTCCCCTCTTCTAATCCGTGGATCCAGCTTAGGATAAACCATATCTGCTATAAGATTCATTCCTAGGATAGTAATCGTAAAAATAAGAAACAATCCCTGCATCAACGGGTAATCCCGAGATAAAATAGCTTCTTGCAGTAGCTTTCCTATTCCTGGATAGGAAAAGACGGTTTCAACAAAAATAGCTCCAGTTAGCATAAAGCCAAAACGTAGCATGATTAATGTAAACACTGGTAAAAATGCATTTTTAAATGTGTGTCTAAATAATAAACGCTTCAGCGGCAATCCCTTTACCTCTGCTGTATAAATATATGGTTCCTTTAGTACATCAAAGGTAGCGTTTCGCATTAATAAATAAATACTAGATATATTAACGACGGTTAATGTCATCATTGGTAGAAAGCTATGATGAAGAATATCTTTCATACCAGCTATTATTCCTATTATTCCTTCACCATATTGTGCAAAGGGAGTTGTGCTACCACTAAACGGAAACCACCCTAATTTTGTGGAGAAAAGGATAAGAAGGACCATCCCTAGAATAAATTCTGGAATAGCACCCAGCATTAGCATCGCTAAAAAAAAGGGTGCATCATTTTTTTTTCTTTTATTCCATGCAGATAAAATACCAAGGATAATTCCTAAAAGGATAGAAATGATACTTGCTATCCCTACAAGAAACAGCGTCCACTTCATATGAGATAGTATCAAAGTCGTAACCGCTGTTTTATAAAGAATAGAAAGCCCAAAATCCCCTGTTAAAATTCCAAAAATATATTGATAAAACTGCTCATGTAACGGAAGATCCAATCCATAATAGGAGAGAAGATGAGCCTTTTGCTCCTCAGTCATAATAAAAGACTGATCATCTCCTCCTTGTATAAAAGCAACAGGTCCGCCTGGTAAAATACGTGGTAAAAAGAAATTTAGAATAATGATTAATATAAATACAATCAAATAACTCTTAATCGTTTTATTCTTCATTTAAAAATGCTGACTTATTTTCCCAAAGTGGGATACCATCCGAAATTCCACCATCTGTGTTAAACCAGCCAGCAAACTGTTCATCATTATATAACCAGTAAAATGGACGATGATATAAGAGTAATGTTGGTAGCTCTTCTGCTAAAATATCCTGCATTTCATTAACTAAATCATGTCTTTTTTCTTCATTAAGTGTCATTACTTGTTCCTCTGCTAGCTGAATAAAGCGTTCATTTTCAAATACTTTTCCTCTAGCCGCATAAGCATTGCTTGCCTGCCCCATAAACCAGATTCGAAGAAAATCTGGATCACCACTTAGTCCAATATGTCCAGTTAAAGCGATATCGTAATTATTTTCACCCATTAAGGATGTAAACGTAGCTGTATCTACTTGTTGAATATTTAGTTCAATTCCTACATTCTTAAGCATGGCTTGAGCAAGCTGTGCGTTCTTTGCATTAGACGAAACTAGTAAATTTAACACTAAATCCTTTCTCATTCCATCTTCATTTTTGGTATAACCTAAATCATCTAGCATTTTATTTGCTTTTTCTACGTTGTACTCATATTGCTTTACATCTTTGTTGTACCAATCTGAATCTGGTGGGATAATCCCTGCGCTTCCAACCATTTCATTACCACCTAGTACCTTTTCAGCAATTGTTTTGCGATCAAGGGCATAAGCAATAGCTTGACGTAATTCTTTTTGCTTTAATTGATCATCTTGTAGATTAAATACAAATCGTACTGCACTTCCAGTTGGTTTACTTTGAATCACATCAAAGCCTTTTTCTTTTAGTTGAAGCATCTGCTGATAATTTAATGACATCGCAGCATCGATTTCTCCATTTTGTAAAGAAAGTGCACGATCTTTTACATTAATATAGGAGATTTCGTTGACAATTGGTTTGCCTTTAAAGTATTCGCTATTGGCTGTAAACAAATAATTTCCTTTCTCTGCTTCATAGGATGTCAGCGTATAAGGACCTGTTCCAATAAGCGCTTCTTTCTCTTGGTATTGATAAGGATCTTCTACTTTAGACCAAATATGTTCAGGAATAATTGGAATAATACCTACTACTTCTTGTAAGAAAGGAGCGTATGGTTTATTTAAGACGAATTTCACTGTAGATTCATTAACCACTTCTACCGCTTCTATCATACTAATGTCTCCATGCCATCCAAATGGATGCTGTTTAAAGTATTCGAAGGTAAATTTCACATCATCCGCATGTAAGTCTTCACCATCATGCCACTTAACATTGTTGCGAAGTGTAAATGTATACGTACGATCATCTTCAGAAATCTGCCATTTTTCACTTAACCAAGGCTTCATCCCTTGATCATCTTTCCATGTAAGTGTGTCAAAGATAAAAGTGGTACGCAAGTATCCACCTGGACCGTTAGGTGAAAAAGTAAAAGGAGATGGAAAACCGCTATTTGCCCAACCTAAACGTATATGTGCCACTTCCTTTGTATTTTCTTTTTCTTCCGCATTTGAGCTTTCCTGCTCTGACGCTTCTGCTTGAGTGTTTTCGTCGCTCTTTTCAATTACAGGTTTAGTTGCTTCTTGATTCCCGCAAGCAGTCATGAATGTTAATAATAGAATTGCTATCATTCCTAATAAAACTTTTCTCATCTGCTTAATATCCTCCTAGTATGTATTTGATAATATAAATTATTCTCATTGTAAAATGTTAAACTATTGAAAAAATCCTTCATCTAATCCGCGTTTCAACTTAATTACATCCTGTTCTTTCAGAATGTCTATATACTCTTTTATCTCTTTCTTCACTTGAACACTTAATGCATGATCAAAGCCTACTCTTTGACAAAACAGCTTTGCTTCTTCGATCGAAACTCCCATTTTTTCATAGGATAGCATTGCGGCTTCAACGGGATTCTCTTTCACCCATTTCGAAGCTATATTTAATTCATCTAAGAATAATTCTACAATATCCTTATGATTACGATAAAATTCTCCCTTTACAACTAACCCCGCATTCGGAAGCTTTTGAAGCTTGGGATGAAGTTCTCGCCAAAAGTCCGCATAATTCATTGAAACAACAGCATCCTTTGTTTTTGCTAAAGCAAAGCTAGCTTCAGGTTCACGTAATAAGACAGTATCAATTGCTCCTGAAACAAACTTTTCTAGTAATTCTTTTGGTCTTCCAAATGGCTTCCCAAAGGAAAATGTAAACTCTTCCGGATTCAGCCCTTGCGCCTTTATAATATAAGAGGTTAATGCATAAGGTGGTGCGCCGATGAATAACGGAACATGGATGGTATGATTTTTTAATGCTTGGAAAGAATCCACTTGATACCCTTTCGTTAACAGATAGAAATTATCCCATACATTTACAGAAAGCAATTTAATATCCTCCC
>JAENYW010000021.1 GCA_016841555.1 Tepidibacillus decaturensis | reverse complement strand
GAATTGCAGTATTAGGAGCTGGCGGTGCTTCAAGAGCAATCAGCTATGCATTATCGAAGTATCCAATTGAACAATTGACGATTATTAATCGAAAGAGTGATAAAGCGAACCAGATAAAAAGCATGTTAGGGAATAGGGTATCGACCAACATTGCTAGCTATGATCATCTTTCATCTCTGATGAAAAAAATAGATATCGTTATTAATACCACCTCCATTGGGATGGTTCCAAATATCGACCAAACATTAATCAATAAGGAATGGATACATAATAATCAATTAATAAGTGACATCATTTATAATCCGTTGGAAACCAAGCTGCTTAAGGATGCGCTTCAACAGGGAGCAATCATTCATAATGGAGTAGGAATGTTTATTTATCAAGGGGTTATTGCTTTTGAAAAGTGGACAGGAATCAGCCCTGATCCCAAAAAAATGAGAAAAGCAGTATTAGAATCCTTATAGAAAGGAAGAAGAAAATGCTAACAGGTAAACAGAAAAGATATTTACGTTCTCTCGCTCACCATCTTGATCCTATTTTTCAGATAGGAAAAGGTGGAGTAAATGACAATATGGTGAAACAAATAAATGAAGCGTTAGAGGCTAGAGAATTAATTAAAGTAAGTATATTAAAGAATAGCTTAGAGGAACCAACTGAAGCAGCAGAAGCATTTGTACAAGGAACAGGTGCGGAATTAGTACAGATTATTGGGCATACTATTGTCTTATATAAAGAATCGAAAGAAAATAAAGAGATAGAATTACCGAGGTAATGATGAAAAAGATTGGGATTTTAGGAGGAACATTTGATCCAATTCATATTGCGCACCTTATCGCGGTTGATCAAGTTCTTTTTTATGAAAAGCTGGATGAAATTTGGTTCATGCCTGCACCAATTCCACCGCATAAAATAGAAATAGAAATTACACCAATAGAGCACCGTGTACAGATGGTAAAAAAAGCAATAGAAATAGACCAAAGATATAAATTATGTACTATCGAGCTAGAGCAATCAGGTCCTGCGTATACCATTCATACGATAAAGGAATTGAAGAAACGATATCCTGAACATGATTTTTTCTTTATTATTGGTGGAGATATGATCGAATATTTACCAAAGTGGAATGGTATTGGGGAATTAATTAAGCTAGTACGATTCATTGGATTAGAACGACCAGGATATCAGCTTCATCCTAAAACGGCGTTTGAAAAGGAGATTTACCATCAGGTAAAAATACTTCCTATGCCACAATTGGAAATATCTTCTTCACATATTCGTGATTGGGTAAAGATGGGAAGAATGATTCGTTATGTTGTTCCTTCCTCTGTGGAAGACTATATCAAGGAGAATAAACTTTATGAAGCTTGATACAGATTACTTGAAATCAGAATTGAAAAAACAAGTGTCAGAGCAGCGTTACATTCATTCAATAGGAGTTGCGAAGACAGCGAAGGAGTTAGCTATTAAATATGGCGAAGATCCTTATAAAGCGAAAGTAGCAGGAATCCTTCATGATTATACGAAGTATTGGCAAAAGGAAAAAATGGCAGCTGTAATTAAAGAAAACTGCGTATTATCCGATGATTTACTACAATATAATGCGGAGCTATGGCATGGGCCAACCGCGTCTATTGTGATACAAGAGAAATTTCAGATTAAAGATCAACAGATTATTGATGCAATACGCTATCATACATCTGGAAGAGAGAATATGTCTATGCTAGAAAAGGTTGTTTGTCTAGCTGATTATATCGAACCATCAAGGGATTTTCCTGGAGTAGATGAAATAAGGGATTTAGCTAATAAAGAATTAGATACCGCTCTATTGGCAGCCTTTAATTCCACCATTCAGTTTTTGCTCGATAAAAAGCTTACTATATATCCTTTGACAATACTTGCGAGGAATTATTTAATCACAGAGGAAAAAAACAAGAAGTGAATAATTGGAGGGACGCAGATGGAGTTATCTATTAGAAAAATTGTTGATTTAGCCGCTGAAGCAGCCATAGATAAAAAAGCAAGGGATACCGTTATTTTAGATATTAGAGGGCTATCGGTTATTGCAGACTATTTTCTTATTTGTAGTGGTAATTCGGAAACACAGGTCGAAGCTATTGCAAAGGAAATTAAAAATAAGATGCAGGAAAATGGAGTTCATGTAAAAGGCATGGAAGGCTTACAACAGTCAAGATGGATTTTAATTGATTTAGGTGATGTTGTTTGTCATATTTTCCATAAAGAAGAACGAGAATTTTATCGTTTAGAACGTCTATGGGGAGATGCACCGCATATCGAAGTGAAGGAGAGCTCAGAATGAGTTTAATTAGTGGTACCTATCAGGAATTAACTGTGGAAAGAGATTCACCCTTTGGGTACTTTCTAAGTGACGGTAAAGAGGATGTTCTTCTTCATTATTCAGAAATGGAGAATCAAACCATTACTATTGGTCAAAAGCTGAATGTTTTTTTATTTAATGATCATAAGGGTAGAATAGCTGCGACATTAGAACAACCAAAAATATGCTTAGATGAAGTGGATTTTCTTGAAGTGAAGGATTATCAAGGGAAGATGGGTTATTTTTTGGATAACGGGCTAGATAAACAGGTTTTATTACCCATAGCTGAGCTACCAGAGGAAAAAGAAATTTGGCCTGCAAATGGGGATAAGCTTTTAGTGAAGTTAGGTCATGATAAACAAAATAGATTATTAACCTTTCTTGTTAAGGATGATACACAGATCCAAAGCTATATAGCTAAACAAGGGACAAATGATCAAGTCGTAAAAACATATAAGAAGAATGAATTTATGAAAGGGATCGTTATTCGTCATCTTACTGTTGGGGCACACCTTTATTTAGAGAATCATCAAATTGGTTTTATTCACAAGTCTGAACAGCTTCATGAGCTAAGGCTTGGACAGGAAATTGAGGCAAGAATTACTTATATTAGAGACGATGGTTCTGTAAATCTATCCATGAAGCCTTTAAAAGAGTTTAGCAGATTAGATGATTCTGAAAAGCTACTACATATTTTGGAACAACGTCGTGGTGCTATGCCCTATTGGGATAAAACACCTCCTGATATTATTATGAAACAATTTAATCTAAGCAAAGCAGCGTTTAAACGTGCATTAGGAAAGTTATTGAAGGATGGTCTTATCTATCAAGAAGATGGATGGACGTATATAAAGAAACAGGAAGATAATAAAAAGCCCTCTCATTCCTAGCGAAAGCTATGGTTGAGAGGGCTTTTTATATATAGATAATGGAAAAAAATAAAAAAAGAAAAAGGATATATGCAAAAAATAACAAATTATATAAATGATAGCTTAATTTAATCTGCTTATATAATCTATAAACATCTCCATCGATACATATTTTCTTAAAGGAAGCTGATGCTTTTGTGCAAATTGATTCATTTCTTTTGTCCAATTATTTAAGAGGCTTAATTCGATAGGATTTGCAGACTGGTAATCTTTCATTAATTGAGAGATGATGGACTCTCGCTGTAGATCCATCTGTTTATAGGTTTCTATGGCGTCAACCTTTTCTTTTACTTTTTTCGATATCTCATTATGAACTGCTGACAATTAAATCAACTCCGATACAATAATAGTATTTCTTTATTTTACACTGAAAGAATGAATAACTGCAATATATATTACGATTACGACTTTTTTAGGGGGAGGAAATATGCTGTATTTAAGTAACAAAATAAAGGTGTCGATAGGAATAGTAGGAATCATTATTATTAGTGTTATTGTTTATTTTATTTCTAACCAACAGGTAGCCCCTCCTTTATTTATGGAAGAATACACAACAACCCTGCAAATGGAACACAAGGAGAATGTCGAAGCAGAAAATGGGGACGTGGAAGTAGAAAAAGAGAATGAAGAAGTTCAAAAAATAGCAGTTGATGTAAAGGGAGAAGTACAAAATCCAGGAGTTTATTGGCTGACAACGGAAAACAGGATTCAGGATGCATTAAAACAAGCTGGAGGCCCAACTGAACGTGCAGATGTTAATCAAGTTAATTTGGCAAGACGACTTTATGATGAGATGGTGATCTATATTCCTGCTGAAGGAGAAGTGGTAGAGGAAAAATTAACGGAAATACTTAATGGTAAAATATCGATTAATCAAGCTAATGAAGTACAATTAACTAATCTACCTGGTATTGGACCTTCAAAAGCAAAGGCAATAATAGATTATAGAACAGAGCACGGAAGCTTCCGATCGATTGAAGAGATTATGAAGGTTAATGGAATTGGTCCTAAGCTATTTGAAAAAATAAAGGAGCAAATAACCATTCAGTGAGGATTTTTCTGTTTCAAGGTTTTAATGTACTTGAACAAAAAGGGTGGCTTGTGAAGATGCCAGCTATTGATGTAAACTAGTAGATATCCAACTTTTTCAAAGAAGGGATAGGAACTTTATAGAGGGAGGTTGTTTAATATGAGCTTGATAACTTCAGATCAAGAATTGAAGCAATTAATAGAGGAATCTAAAAGAATAGCTATTGTTGGGTTGTCTAATAAGCCTGAACGAGATAGCTATATAGTGGCAGCATATCTCCAACAACATGGTAAGGAAATCATACCAGTTAATCCTACGATAGATGAGGTATTGGGAGTAAAAGCTGTCAGCTCATTAAAAGAAATTGAAGGAACGGTTGATATGGTAGATGTATTTCGGAGATCTGACCAAGTCATGCCAATCGTTAATGAAGCAGCCGCAATTGGTGCTAAATCCATTTGGTTTCAATTAGGCGTTGTAAACGAAGAAGCAGCTAATGCTGCTACACAAAAGGAAATGAAGGTAGTAATGGATCGCTGCATCAAGATTGAACATAAACGTTTATTTTAACTACATACAAGTATCAAAAAGGGATATGAGGAAATGATATCCCTTTTTTCATAAAAAAATGTAAAAATATAAAAGGAAATCTTTATAATGTAAAGAATCTATCTTTGTAGTAAAAAAAAAAAGAATTATAAACAAGAGGATAGATGATGCATGAGATATCCAATGTTAATAGTAGCTTTTGGATGGTTAGTAGGGTTATATACTGCTTCAACCATTTCTATTTCAAAGACTATATTGATCTTATTATTACTAATCAGCATGGTCTTTTTCTTCATGTCTCTTTTTGTGTACTATCGTAAAGCAAAGCTTTGGTTTTTGTTTTTCATCATCGCTATATGTTTAACGGGTTTTATACGAATGGATTGGTATCAGATTGAACATCAATCACAATTTCCAGAAGAAATAATGAACCAACCTATAGGATTAAAAGGATATATTGATTCTAAGCCAATCGTAGATGGCGACCTTGTAAAATTGATGATTGAACCTATTTCTTATCAATGGAACAATAAAGAATACAGCTTAGAAACAAAAGAAAAAGTGTTGGTTTATCTGTTTTTACAGGAAGAATATGAACAGCAAATTGCATCAACATGGAAAAAGGGAATGGGGATTAAACTTATTGGAGAAATAGGAACGCCTTCCTCTGCCGGTAATCCAGGTCTATTTGATTATCAAGCATATTTAGCGCAGAAAACTATCTATTGGAAGGTGAATGTAGAGGACATATCAAAAATAAAGGTATCATCTGGTAAAGCTTTATTTGTCTCCTTTTCTAGCTTTAAAGAAAAGCTACTTCGGCAAATAGATCTACTTTTCAATGATCCTTATTCAGGCTTCATTAAAGCTATTTTATTGGGAGAACGTCACGATTTGTCAGAGGATATCAGACACGATTTTTCTATTTTGGGATTAAGTCATTTGCTGGCAATTAGCGGACTACATCTTTCTACTCTGTCTCTTATGCTATACTGGTTGCTAACGAAAATGAGAGTAACCCATGAAAATACAGTAACTATAATTAGTATCTTTTTAATAGGATATATGCTTCTTACAGGTGCTAGTGCATCCGTTGTAAGAGCAACTATCATGACGGTATTGATGTTTTATGGGCTTATTTGGAAGCAGTCTATATCTGCTTTGCAGGTATTAGGAATTGCTTTTATTTTCATGACCTTATATAACCCTATGTGGATCTATGATATCGGGTTTCAGCTATCGATGATTATTACCTTTTCTATCCTTTGGGGATTTACAATATTGATTGAAAAGCTACCAATGAAGGATGGAATGCTCAAAAAAGCATTGACACTTGTTATTATTACACAAACCGCTTCCTTTCCTTTTGTCTTTTATTATTTTCATCAGTACTCTTTATTATCTTGGCTACTAAACTTACTTGTGGTTCCACTGTTTAGTATGTTTATTTTCCCCGTTGCCTTGCTTATTTATCTCCTTAGCTTTCTTTTTTTCCCATTGAGTCATTTCTTTGCTAGTATCTTATCTGAGCTTCTTACGATACTTTTTCAATGGATGCATTGGTCCACTTCCTTTTCCTTCTTTCACTTTTATGGTGGTGTTTCTTCGTTTTTTTGGACTATAATGATATATATCCTTTTTTCATGGGTGTTATTAAGGAGAAAAGTAAAGGAAGCCTTTATCTCTTTTAATCTTAAAAAAATCATTTTTTGGTCGGAAAAAGTGGTGTTTTTGCTTCTTATTCTCACCATAATATGGGTAGGTTTTTTTAATGAGGAGGGTGTAATCATAGTAATTGATGTAGGTCAAGGGGATAGCATATTGATACAAACGCCTGGTCATTATGAAGTATTGATTGATAGCGGAGGTAAAATTAACTTTGAAAAAGAAGAATGGCGAAAAAGAAAAGACCCTTTTGATATTGGTGAAGATGTTGTTTTGCCTTTTCTTCATACCCGTGGATTGAGCAAGCTTGATCTAGCTATTGTAACCCATGAAGATTATGACCATATTGGAGGATATTTATCGATAATTGATGATATAAAGATTGGAACTTTTGTCGTAAGTAGTGAATTTCCACGTACAAAGTATGGTGAAGAATTACAAGATAAGCTTAATGAAAAAAATATAAACATCGTACATATCAATCATCAAAAGACAGTACAGCTCGATAAGCATACGCAAATGCTCTTTCTCCCAGTTGATGTGGAGCTATCAAGTAAAGAAAATAATCATAGCTTTGCTGTATACTTAAAGATGTATCAGACCAAGATGCTATTTTCAGGAGATATTGAATCAGATGGAGAACAACAACTATTGGAGCAATATGGTCTTCCAACAGTAGATATTCTTAAAATAGGTCATCATGGAAGTAATACATCAACTTCAAAGATTTGGTTAGATGCGTTAGAGCCGAAGGCTGCTATTATTTCAGTAGGATTAAACAACCTTTATCATCATCCATCGGCAGAAGTAATTAACCGATTACAAATTCATGAAATCCCTATTTGGAGAACGGATTTAGACGGAGCTGTTTTTGTTCATATTGAGGAAGATGGATATAAGGTGGAAGGAACAAAAGCAAAATAACTATCCATAAAATACAAGCAACAAAATAAAGGCTTTATTCGTCAATAGAGGAGAGGGGGAAAAGGCATCGTGAATCAACAAAAAATAATTCAATCTGCAAAGGCTGGAAATCGCGAAGCATTGATTCAGCTATTAAAGCAGATAGAAGGTTCCATTTATACAACAGCCTTTTATTTTATGGGAAACGAGCACGATGCAAAGGATGTAACCCAAGAAGCATTATTGAAGGTTTATACGAAGCTGGATACCTTTCAGGAAAAGGCAACGTTTCGTACTTGGGTACAGCGTATTACGACAAATATCTGTATAGATAAATTCAGAAGAAACAAAACCGATGTTTCTATAGAAGGATTAGAAATGGTTTTAACTGATTATTCGAATATAGAAGAAGAAGTCGTAAATAAAGAAATGATGGAAGAATTAATGGAGCAGATTTCGCTGCTACCTGAGAAAATTAAATCCGTGATGATTTTTAGATATATCCATGAATTTAGTTATCAAGAGATTGCAAATACATTAGATATTCCTATTAATACAGTAAAGTCTTATTTATTTCGCGGAAGAGATCAAATACAAAGGAAGATGAAAATAGCAGGACAGGGAGGTGTTCATCGTTGATCAACTGTGAAAAAGTAAAAGAGTTAATCAGTCAACAAATAGACGGAGAGCTAAGTGAATTAGATGAAAAACGATTAGCAGAACACCTTTCAGTATGTTCAAGTTGTTCTGCTTATCAAAAGGACTTGAATTATATTCATGAAAAATTGTTACAGCTACCTACTGTATCGATAGAAAAAAGTATTGTTGATCAATTGCTTGAAGAGAATCTATTAGAGGTGGATACAAAGCCAAAAAAGAAAAGCTTTTTGAGAAATAAAAGCATGATGGGACTAGTTGCAGCAGCATTACTCATTGTGGTATGGATTCCTCTTTCTCCAATGCTATCTCAAGACCACGAAAAATTTGAAGTGACAGAAGAGCTGCCGAAGATGTATGGAGTAGATAATAAAGCTGATTTTGATTCAATGGAGATACAGTTCACACAGGATATGGGAAATGGTATGGGAGTGACGGCAACGGAAAGTGCACCTAAAGCGATAAATGACGGAGCAGAGGCTGAGGTTTATCAGGTTAAGGAAGAGCATCATCAACTAGTTATATATAAAAATGGGGTAGAGGCATTTCGAACGGAACAATGGGACGAAGATGTTTCTGTAGAGTGGAGCAAAGAAGGGGAGCAGCAAATTGTTTATATGTTATATACAAAGGAAGGGAAAATAATAGCAACGTATCGGATTGATTTGCTTGAAAAAAGAGAAGAGAAAATAGAGAACTAATGTCACATTTAAGAGACAATGAGCGTATATTATAATACGACCATTGCTTTCCGCCCAATGGAAGGCTCGTAAGCTCCTCCCATTGGGCGTTTACATAAGCGTGAATATTCTCCTCCTTCAACTGTATATTCAAATGGCAGATAAGAAACCGTGGGCAACCACGGTTTTTCAGCTTGTAGATAAACCCTCTTGTTGGACTAAAGTCCTAGGACCTATTAATCATATTTATGTTTAGCACGTTAAATGTTTAAAATGAACTAGTACATATGTATTGATTGGAATATAATGTTTCTATATTAAGAAAAATGTCGAATGAGGTATGAATATGTCAAAACAACCCAAACTATCCTTTCTATATCCTAAAACTATCTATACATTTATTTCTGTTCATGCTATATTTGCAGCGATAGTGATCTATTATTCTTTTGCTGATTTCAAATGGAATGATTTTACTGTTGAAATGGTTATTTCTACGATGCTGCTGGTTGCATTAGCAAGGTGGCAAGTCCTATATTATACACATCAAAATTATAGGTCTATCCTCTCTTTCTATTATGCTATCATGCTTTTATTTGGTTTAGCACCTCTTATTATTGCCTCTTTAATAATCATGTTGTCATTTGATAAGGAGAGACCTTTTATCAAGCGTTTTTTTAATATGATAAACGGTATAAATGCTTTAGGTATTAGCTATCTTCTTTTCTACTGGATGATTGCTTGGTTTTCAATAAATGATAATATGTATAATTATGTTATTCTTATTATTTTGATCGCTGTAGTAAATTCATTTATAGTTATAATAAATCTTCAGTTTGTTGTCTATTTGGAGAATAAAGGAAGAATATTCAATAGTTCAATAGAATTCAATATATACGTTTCCAATATCCTAAACGGTGTCATTACCTTTTACCTATATATAGCACTTGGGATGGTAGGTGTATTAATTTCCGTATTGTATGCTATTCTCTTCTCCATCAGAATAAGGTATCAATCTGCCTATTCCAATAAGAAGAATGAGCTCTATGAATCGGAACAACGTGCTAGTGTCATTTTTGATACGATAGATTATGGTATTATCATGTTAGATATGGATCAAAGGATAAAGATGGTGAATCGGGTGGCGAAGCAGTTGTTAGAACGCTTTGATTCAGAACTAATAGGAAAACCTTTGCATGATGTTTATCAAGGTATTCCTATTGAACTAGAAAGGATGCTACATTTAACCTACCATCATCAGGAAAACGTCCATCACAAAAAAGTGCTATTAAAAATGAGTGGAGATAATCTCTATTTTGACATTCATACGTACCCGCAAACGTCTTCTGATGAGAAAATGGTTGGTGTTATTTTATTATATAAAAATATTACCGAAGAACAACTAATTAAAAGTCAACTAATTGAAGCGGACAAGCTATGTCGAATAGGAGAAATAGCTGCGGAAAAAGTACATGAAATAAAAAATCCGTTAACAACCGTTAGAGGGTATATCCAATTTTTACGTCATAAGGTCGCTAAAGGAAAAGAAATTAAGTTAAGTGATTTTGATGTCGCCCTTCAAGAAATAGACCGTACAAATGAAATCATCCAATCATTATTGATTCTATCTAAAGAACCTAGTCAACAGAAAGAAACGATTAGCATAGGCAACCTGTTAGATGAAGTTATACAATTATTTCAGCACCAGCTATTTATTAAGGGAATCACTCTTTATCGTGAAGTTGAACAGGATATTTACTTGATAGGTGTTGAAAATCATCTGAAGCAAATTATGATTAATCTTTTATTAAATGCGATAGATGCGGTTTCACATAACAAAGAGTATGCGCTGATCTCCATTATTGCCTATGATGACGGTTGTTATCACCATATGGTAGTAAAGGATAATGGGATAGGAATAGAGAAGGAAAACATAGAAAAGCTGAAAATGCCTTTTTATACTACAAAGAAAAATGGTTCTGGGCTAGGATTAGCTGTAACGTATAAATTAGTAGAAGAGCATAATGGCAGTATTCATGTCAAAAGTGAAAGAGAAAAAGGTACAGAATTCACTGTGTCTTTTCCAATAGAAGAAAAAAACTGTCAAGAGGATGAACGGAAATCAATAATCTAATAACATAGATGAAGAGATTAATGCTGAAGGGAGTAGCTAATGAAACCATCACCTGTGTACCTTTTTTATGGGAATGAACCCTACTTAATACAAGAAAAAATAAATCAATTGATTAATTCCCTTCTCTCTCCTGATGAAAAGGATTTTAATGTGGTAACCTCTGACTTATCTGAAACACCTGTAGAAGAAGTTATTCAAGAAGCGGAAACGTTGCCTTTTCTTTCAGAACACAAATTGGTTATTGCGAAAAATGCAGAGCTTTTTACTAGTCAAAAAACGAAAAAAGTAGAACATCAAGTAAATAAATTAGAGCAGTACTTAGAACAGCCTGTTTCCTATAGCACAATTATCTTTTGGGCAGCTTATGAAAAGCTAGATGAACGGAAAAAAATTGTAAAAAACATGAAGAAGCAAGCTACAGTTCTGTTTTATACCCATTTAATTGGAGAGGAATTATTGGAGTGGGTAAAAAAAATCACCCTTAAATATAATGTAAAAATCACTAATGATGCGGCAGAACATATCATTCTTATGATTGGGCAGAATCTTCACATGCTTTCTCAAGAAATTGATAAAATGGCTCTATATGTTGGGAAAGACGGAATTATTGATGAAGAAGTGGTGAAACAGTTAGCGGCACGAACGACAGAGCAAAATATTTTTACGCTTATTGAAAAAGTGGGCAATCTACAAATAGATGAAGCGATGAGGAGCTTCTATGATTTATTGAAAAATAAAGAGGAACCGATTAAGATGAATGCTTTGTTTGCAAGACAGTTTCGGATGATGATGTATGCAAAAGAGCTTCATGAAAAAGGCTATTCAGAAAAGCAAATTGCGATTCAATTAAGTGCTCACCCCTATTCCGTCAAAATAGCCTTGAAGCAAGCTGTTAGATTTAATAAAGAGCAATTACAGCATATTATTAAAAAGCTCGCACAAATGGATTATGAAATGAAAAGTGGAATGAAGGATAAGGTTCTTTCATTAGAAATGTTCCTATTCTTTTTAAAAGGATTAGTACAAAGGTAAATTTCTGATGCTTGTAAATTAGACATATTCATTAGCAAATGCTAGTTTTTAGCAGATAGCTGAAGGATGTGTCTTTTTTCAGTTTAGTTATAATAAAAAAAATATTTAAATCATTCTAAAAATTTATATAAAAATCAGTTAAAATTTATTACAATACAATTATGGATAAGTTTTAGCTAAAAAAAAGAAGCATTAAACATGAATAAAAGTTTAAGGGGGAGTGCATATCTCAAAAATGATCTAAGAGGAAAAGAAAAACTAAATATTAATAAGGAGGAATTTTGGCTTATGGTAGATAAAATATGGTTGTCTTCTTATCCTGATGAAGTGCCTCATTCCATTGATTATCCAAAGCTTTCATTACCTGAGTTACTTGTAAATACAGCTAAGAACTATCCTGAACAAGACGCGATACTTTTTCTAGGAAAAACAATTAAGTACAAAGCCTTGTTGGATTATGTGTATCAATTTGCTAATGGCTTAAAAAGTCTAGGAATAAAAAAAGGTGATCGTGTAGCTCTTATGCTCCCTAATTCACCTCAAGCAGTAATCAGCTATTATGGGGCTTTAATGATTGGTGCTATTGTTGTTCAAAATAATCCATTATATACCGAGAGAGAATTAGAACACCAATTAGTGGATTCAGGTGCTGAAACAATTATTGTATTAGATTTGTTATATCCTAAGGTAGCAAAGATTAAACAAAATACCTCTTTGAAAAACATCATTGTAACTAGTATAAAAGATTTCTTACCTTTTCCCAAAAACCTTTTGTATCCGTTAAAATTAAAGAAGGATGGACAATATGTAAAGGTTCCAAAGAAGGATGGTATTTATCAATTTTCTTCTTTTTTAAAAACTCAGCCATTTACTCCGTACAAAATTGAAAACGATTACAAAGAAGATCTTGCTTTGTTACAATACACAGGAGGAACGACTGGGGTATCAAAAGGTGTTATGCTAACCCATGCTAATTTAGTAGCAAATGCTGTACAGGGTAGTCATTGGTTACATAAAGCGGAAGAAGGAAAGGAACGATTTCTTGGTGTACTACCGTTTTTTCATGTTTTTGGCATGACTGCAGTTATGAATTTTAGCATATATATTGCAGCAACAATGATTCTAGTTCCCAGATTTAACACAGAGGAACTTTTAGAAACGATTGAAAAGAATAAACCGACTTTTTTCCCTGGAGCACCTACGATGTATATAGCTTTGCTTAATCACCCAAGGATTACGGAGTATGATTTATCCTCGATACAAGCCTGTATCAGTGGTTCTGCTCCATTGCCTTTAGAAGTACAGGAAAAATTTGAAGCCCTGACAGGCGCGCGTTTGGTAGAAGGGTATGGTTTAACGGAAACCTCTCCAGTAACTCATGCAAACCCAATTTGGGGGAAAAGAAAAACAGGAAGTATTGGTATTCCATGGCCAGATATTGAAGCAAAAGTCGTTGATTCCGTAACTGGTGAAGATGTAAAAGAAGGAGATATAGGTGAATTAGCAATAAAAGGACCTGTGGTTATGAAGGGATATTGGAATCGACCTGAGGAAACCAATAAAGTGCTACAAAACGAATGGCTTATAACTGGTGATATGGCTACAATGGATGATGAAGGTTACTTTTACATTGTTGATCGTAAGAAGGATATGATTATCGCTGGAGGGTACAACATATATCCAAGAGAAGTAGAAGAAATTTTATTTGAGCATCCTGCTATTCAAGAGGCTGTAGTTGTTGGGATTCCAGATGCCTATCGTGGAGAAACGGTAAAAGCATATATCGTACTGAAGGATGGCGTAAATGCAACGGCAGAAGAGTTAAATGAATTTTGCCGAGAAAATCTAGCAGCGTATAAAGTTCCAAAGACTTATGAATTCCGTATTGAGCTACCAAAAACACTTGTTGGAAAGGTATTAAGAAGAGCTCTTGTTGAAGAAGAAAAGGCAAAGGGTAATATAAGCTAATCGTATCAACTTTTTCATGAAAATTATTATCTAAATATTAATATAATATTGATTTTAATAAAAATTTGTTATATTCTTTAAATATATGAATGAACAATCATTCATTCTTATTAGCGAACTAAAGGAGAATAAAATCATGGCTAAAAAAACGGGTGAAAAATATCATGCCATTATTGATGCGGCGATAAAGGTGATAGCAAAAAACGGATATCATAACTCACAGGTAACAAAGATTGCAAGAATGGCAAAAGTGGCAGATGGGACCATTTATCTATATTTCGATAATAAAGATGATATTTTAATCTCCTTATTTCGTACGAAAATGAGTGAATTTGTTGAACGTGTCAGACAAGAAATGGAGCTTGTAAAAACAGTAGAAGAGAAGCTGTATCAATTAATTTATATGCATTTTAAGCAATTTGCATTAGATCCAGATTTAGCGATTGTAACGCAAATTGAGCTGCGCCAATCAAACCGCGAAATAAGAGAAGGGATAGGGGTAACACTTAAAAAATATCATCAGCTTATAGAAGAGCTTGTCCAATTAGGAATAGAGAAGGAAAAATTTCATAAAAAAATTGATATTCGTTTAATACGCCAGATGATATTTGGGATTTTAGATGAAACAGTTACCTCTTGGGTGATGAAGGATATGAAATATGATCTGTTAGGATTGGTGCAGCCAGTTTATTTTTTAGTGATTAATGGAGTAAGTGACAAGGGGGAAGAGGAGGTTACCTATGAATTTAAAGAAAGTAAAAGTAGAATATGATGATGGAATTATGCTTTTAAAAATTGATAATCCTCCAGCGAATACATTGGGGAAACAAACCTTGGAGGATATAGAAAAAGCAATAGATACTGCATGTGAAGATAACAAAGTAAAGGCTATTGTCATCACGGGCGAGGGGAAGATGTTTATAGCAGGAGCTGATATCAAAGAAATCAATCAAGCATCTTCTGGTGAAGAAGGGGAGAAAATGGCATTACATGGACAACAGATATTCTCTAAGATAGAGAATATGAAAAAACCCGTAATTGCTGCAATTAATGGTGCATGCTTAGGTGGTGGCATGGAATTAGCAATGGCATGTCATATTCGCTTGGCAGCAAAAAACGCAAAGTTTGGGCAGCCAGAAATTAATTTAGGTTTAATCCCAGGATTTGGAGGAACACAGCGATTAGCTAGATTAACAAATAGGGCTACGGCGATGGAATGGATATTAACAGGTGATCTTTATTCAGCAGACGAAGCGTATCGATTAGGATTAGTTAATCGGACTTACCCATTAGAGGAGCTTCTGATTGAAGCAAAATCTTTGGCTAAAAAAATTGTAGGAAAAAGCAGTGTAGTCATGGAAAAAGCGATGGAGGCAATCAATAAAGGATTAGAAGTTTCATTAGATGAGGGGTTTAAGCTAGAAGCTTCATTATTTGGAGAAGTGTTTTTAACCGAGGACAAAAAAGAAGGAGTTCAAGCCTTTATAGAGAAAAGGGCTCCAAAATTTAGAAATAAGTAATAGATAAAACTTTATCTAGTAGGGAAAAGGAGGAAACAGCTTTGAATATTTTAGTTTTACTTAAGCAGACCTTTGATACGGAAGAGAAAATTGTTCTTGAGAATGGGAAGGTTAGTGAAGAGGGAGTAGAGTTTGTTATTAATCCTTATGATGAATATGCAGTGGAGGAAGCAATAAAGATTAAGGAGGAGCTGGGTGGAGAAGTAACGACGATATCCTTAGGTCCAGATCGATTTGAAAGCGCTATACGAACCGCTTTAGCGATGGGAGTAGACAAAGCTATTTTAGTTGATGATCCAGATGTATTTGGTGATGAATATACTGCTGCAAAGGTATTGACAGAGGTTATTAAGGATCAAACCTATGATTTGATTTTGGCAGGATATGTTGCGGTAGATGATGCTTCTGGACAAGTGCCTCAGCGGATAGCTGACATGTTAAACATTCCGATTATCAGTACTGCAGTAAAAATAGAGATAGATGGGTCGAATATTACCGTACATCGTGATGTAGAAGGGGATACAGAAATTCTAGAAGCTCCTTTACCTGTTATTATTACTTCGCAGCAAGGATTAAACGACCCTAGATACCCGTCATTACCTGGTATCATGAAAGCGAAAAAGAAGCCACTTGATAGGCTTTCAGCGGATGATATAGGGGTTTCACCTGATGAAGTAAAAGCAAAAACAGAGGTAATAGAAACCTTTTTACCACCAAAGAAAGAAGCAGGTCGTATTTTATCAGGTGAAATATCTGATCAAGGACGAGAACTTGTTCAACTTTTACGTAGCGAAGCAAAAGTCATATAAAAGGGAGTGTGAAACCGGTGAGTAAAAAAGTATTAGTATTTGCAGAAGGAAGAGAAGGACGGGTACGTAATGTATCCTTAGAAGCGTTAACAGTAGCAAAAAAAGTAGCTGGTGGTGGAGAAATAGTCGCTACCGTTTTTGGAACACAAACAGATTCCTTCGTGGAATCCTTAGCTCATCATGGAGCAGATAAAGTATATGTAGTCAATTCACCTTCATTAGATCAATATATTGCAGATATATATAAAGAAGCATTTATGCAGGTGGTTGAACAAGTGAAACCAGATGTGATTTTGCTAGGACACACTCCAAACGGTAGAGATGTTGCCCCAAAAATTGCTCAAGCACTTGATATAGGGATGGTTTCTGACAATATTGCTGTTGATGTGTTAGAGGATAAGATTGTCTTTACTCGTCCGATATATGCTGGGAAAGCATTTGTAAAGAAAATATTTAATGATGGAACGATTTTAGCAACCATACGTCCTAACAATATTCCAATGGGAGAGCCTGATGAATCCAGAACAGCAGAAAAAGTGGATATCTCATATACTCCATCGGGAAATGCGTTACGTGTACAAATTAAGGATGTGATTCGTAAAGCGAGTAAAGGGGTAGATTTAAGCGAAGCGAAAATTGTTGTATCTGGTGGTAGAGGCTCTAAGAGTAAGGAAGGCTTTGAAAAGCTATATGAGCTGGCTGATATATTAAATGCAGCGGTAGGAGCCTCAAGAAGCGCATGTGATGAAGGATATGCTGATTATTCTTTACAGGTAGGTCAAACAGGAAAGGTAGTTACCCCTGATTTATACATTGCTTTTGGTATATCAGGTGCCATTCAGCATTTAGCAGGAATGTCTAATGCTAAGGTGATTGTAGCAGTAAATAAAGATGCTGAAGCACCAATTTTTCAGGTATCTGATTATGGAATTGTAGGGGATATGTACGAAGTATTACCTTTGTTAATGGAAGAATTTAAAAAGCTTTTAAGCGAAAGCGCCTAGTTAAGACAAAGAAAGGTGGCATCTATGGGATATCCCAATTTCGTTGGAGAAGACATTGAAAAATGGATGGAGCAGTTTCATTTTTCTACAGCGATTAAAATACGTTTTAGTGAAACAGATGCGTATGGACATGTGAACAATGTAAGCTACTTTACTTATTTTGAACAGTCTAGATTAGAGTATATGGAGCATTTAGGTATCGTTGAGCAATTAGTAAATGAATCTTCAGATACCTTAGTAGTGACAGCTAATTTAGAATGTCACTATCTTAATCAATTGCATTATGGACAAATCATTCATGTTCATGTTAAAACGGTTAGAATTGGTAAAAGCAGCTTTGACTTAGAGTATGTCATTACAGATCAAGAAAAAGAAAAGATTGCGGCTGTAGGACGTGGGACAATTGTTCATGTAAATCGAATGAACAATCGAAGTGAAGCTATACCGGAAGCTATTAAAGAGAAACTGACCCGATTTGACATGGTTAAATCCTGATGGACTTCCAATTTTCGCGGAAAATAGGACATATGGGAGAGGGGAAAGAAAATGGGTTATTGGATCAATTTTATCGCCTTTTTAGTTGTTACATTTTATGCGGTTTGGATTTTCTATAAAGTATTGCAGGCGCGTATTTCCTATATAAAAATGGGTAGACCTGCAAATTTAGAAAAAAATAGAAAAGCTCGTATGAAAAATATTTGGAAGCTCGTTTTTGGACAGAAGAAGTTATTGAAGGATAAAAAGAGCGGAATTGCACATGTTGGAATTTTTTATGGAGCTATCATTGTTCAAGCTGGAGCTGTAGATTTAATCGGAAAAGGCTTCTTTCATGGCTGGCATGTACCCATTCCATTCTATCATTACTTTACGCTTTCTCAAGAGATACTTGTTGGAATCGTTATTGTTGCAGTATTTTATATGACGTATCGTCGATATATTGAAAAATTATCTCGATTGCAGCAAACCTTTCGTGCAGGTTTAGTATATTGGTTTCTGATTCCATTAATGCTTTCTGTAGTGGTTGCAGAAGGAGCAGAAATGGTTATCTTTAATGAAGCTACTACAGTATATAAGCCACTTTCTTCTCTATTTTCACTAATAATTGCTGGAGTTTCAGATTTGACTGCCACTGTTATATTTTACATTGCTTGGTGGGCACATCTTCTTATTCTATTAGGCTATTTAGTTTATTTACCACAGCATAAACAATTTCACGAGATTTTTGCTATTGTTAACAGTTATTTAAAACGCTTACATTCCCCAGGACGTCTATCCTCTGTTGATTTTGAGGATGAAGAACAGGAGGAATTTGGTGTAGGAAAGATAGAAGATTTTACACAAAAACAGCTTATTGATCTATACGCCTGTGTGGAGTGTGGACGCTGTACAGATATGTGCCCAGCTTCAGGATCAGGTAAGACATTATCTCCTAGAGAGCTAATTACCAAGCTTCGTGATCACTTAACGGATAAGGGTAGTATTGTAAAACCAAATACAGTTCCATGGGCTCCAGGTGAGATTTTTAAAACGCCAAGAACCTATGCGGTTTCTTCATCAAGGTCAGAAGCCTCCGTCGCTGGTGGGGAAGATGCACTCCCATTAAATGAATTAAATCTTATTGGAGATATCATTACGGAAGAAGAAATATGGGCTTGTACGACCTGTCGTAACTGTGAGGACGCATGTCCAGTTTCCAATGAACATGTAGATAAGATAGTAGACCTTCGTCGTTATCTCGTATTAACACAAGGAGAGATGAGTCCAGAGGCTACTAGAACCTTTAACAATATTGAAAGACAGAGTAATCCATGGGGAATTAACCGGAAAGAGCGTGCAAATTGGCGTGAGGAAATAGAAGATATTGTGGTTCCAACTGTGAAGGAAACAGAAGACTTTGAATATCTATTCTTCGTTGGTTCCATGGGATCCTTTGATATTCGCAGTAAAAAAATTGCTCAATCCTTAGTTAAAATTTTTAATAAAGCTGGAATAAAAATAGCGATACTTGGAAATGAGGAGAAAAATTCAGGCGATTCGGTAAGACGATTAGGAAATGAATATTTATTTCAACAGTTAGCTGTAGAGAATATTACTAATTTCCACAAATATAATGTGAAGAAGATTGTTACGATTGACCCTCACGCTTACAATACCTTTAAAAATGAATATCCGTCTTTCGGTTTGGAAGCAGAGGTATATCATCATACAGAGGTATTAGCAAAGCTGATTGAAGAGGGAAGGATTAAACCAGAAAAAGAAGTAAATGAAACGATTACCTACCATGATTCTTGTTATTTAGGAAGGTATAACGAAAAATATGATGCTCCTAGATTCATCTTAAATGCTATTCCAGGAGTAACACTCAAAGAAATGGAACGAAGCAGAGAAAATGCGATGTGCTGTGGTGCTGGTGGGGGTTTAATGTGGCTAGAAGAAAAAGAAGGTACAAGGATAAATGAGCTTCGAACAGAGCAGGCACTACAATTAAAGCCTACAGCGATAGCAACCGCATGTCCTTATTGCTTAACAATGATTACAGATGGAACGAAGGCGAAGAATGTAGAAGAAGAGGTAAAAACACTTGATGTGGTTGAGTTGTTAGAGAAATCTTTAGCTTAGGAATGGTGAAAGGGGAGCAAAAATGAGAAAAACAGTTATTGTTAGTGCAGCAAGAACACCATTTGGAAAATTAGGTGGAGGATTAAGCTCTCTATCCGCAGCAGATTTAGGAGGAATCGCTATACGTGAAGCGATCGATCGATCACAGCTTGAAGATAAGGAAATAGAAGAAGTTATTATGGGAATGGTTCTTCAAGGTGGAGCTGGACAAATTCCTTCACGTCAGGCGGCAAGGAATGCGGGATTAAGCTGGGAAGTACCAACAGAAACAATTAATAAGGTATGCGCTTCAGGTCTAAGAAGTGTTACGTTGGCGGATCAAATTATTCGCAGTGGAGATGCAGAAACAATCGTTGCTGGTGGAATGGAAAGCATGAGTAACGCTCCTTATATGCTACAAAATGCTCGTTCTGGTTTAAGGATGGGGCACAGTGAAATGTTAGATTTAATGGTTTATGATGGTTTAACCTGTCCATTTGAGCATGTGCATATGGCTGTTCACGGAAGTACTGTTGCAGAAGAATTCAATATTTCTCGTGAAGCACAGGATGAATGGGCATATCGTAGTCATATTAGAGCAATTGAAGCGATAGATAGTGGGAAATTTGCTGAGGAAATTGTTCCAGTAAC
>JAENYW010000020.1 GCA_016841555.1 Tepidibacillus decaturensis | reverse complement strand
TTTAGCTGTACTCTCTTTATTATATTTTTATTCGTCTGACATCAGACGTTTTTTTATGTTATAATAATAAAGCTTTATAAGGGATGTTGGAAATTAAAGAGTAGATTGAAAATTAAAAAGGATATAAGGAGAAAAGAGAGATGAAGAAGAAAATAGTAAAAGGAATCATTTATATTATTGGTTTACTTATTTTATCCTTTGGAATTGACTTAATGATTCTATCCAATATTGGAACTAGCGCATGGGATGCATTAAGTGTAGGGCTTAATAAACAGTATGGTCTTACTATTGGAACATGGACGCAAGTGATTGGAATTGTTTTAATTCTTATTATTGCTGTTATGAAAAAACAGCGTCCAGAAGTGTTACCTCTTGTTACTATGTTTATTCTTGGGATCTTTATCGATCTTCATCTTTCATGGCTAGTCGTTCAATATGTCAACTGGATC
Source organism: Tepidibacillus decaturensis (assembly GCA_016841555.1). Taxonomy (GTDB): domain Bacteria; phylum Bacillota; class Bacilli; order Tepidibacillales; family Tepidibacillaceae; genus JAENYW01. The sequence goes on along the minus strand of JAENYW010000020.1, from coordinate 20,128 downwards.
TACGCATTTTTTATCGCAATGATAGGATTAATACTTATGGCTTTTGGTATCGCACTATATTTACAAGCAGGATTTGGTTTTATCCCAATTGATGGTTTTGTTATGGTCATACATGATAAAACAAAATGGAGTATCCGAGTATCTAAGACAGCAGCAGACATTGGGGCTCTAATGATAGCATATTTTTTAGGTGGACCGATTGGTCTAGCAACAATAATAACTACCTTTCTATTGGGACCACTGCTTCAAGTATTTTATCGTTTTTTTGAACGTCAATTAAACAATGCAAAGCTTATTTAATAAAAAAGGATTGTTGCAAAACTACTTTTTGTGTAGTTTGCGACAACCCTTTTTCTTTAGTATCTGTCTAAGCCTCTTTCAAATGCACGAAGATGATTTTCCGATGCTTCCTTTAAACGAATGAACACTTCTCTTACATCGTCAGGAAGCTCTTGCTGTAAGAATTTTTCATACATAGCAATGTTGTTAATCTCTGCTTGAACACCTGTTGCATATGTTTCTTTTAGTGTTTCTGGAATGATGATATGTTCCTTGGATTCATCTATAGGAACATCGATATGATATGCTTCAAATAAAGGTAGTAGCATATCAATATGTGTTTCCTCTGATTTCATAATATTTGAAAATGGGCGACTTATATCATATGTTTTCATAATAAGCTCATATTCTGCTCTTGCCGTGTATTCATCCTGAATTGCATAGGTTAGCATTTCTTCTAACGTAAAGGAACCCTTCTCAAGTGCCCCCCCTGAACCATATCCTTCTAAAGCAGTTGTTTGATTAGCTTGCACAGAATTAATAGATACTAGAATAGTGAGGAATAATCCAACAACAATAGCTAGAGTTATCCAATTTTTACCTTTCATTTATCCTTCATCTCCTTCAATAATTTCTCTTTACGTGATACATTATAACCAGAACAATTTAAAAACCTATCTATAAAATATCAAGATTATGTAAAGAGATGAAGAAAATGTAGCGGAGAAGATGATGAAAGGCGGACGATAATTTATCGTCCGCTTTAAATATCGCTAACAGCATCCCAAATTAATTGTTCAATTCGACCTGTCTTAAATTCATATATCATAACAATTAGTTTTGGGAATTCTTTGTTGTTATTATACTCAAGTCTAATCTTTTTACTATCATAGGGTAATTCATTAGGGAGAATCTCTAAATGATAATCAGGAATGATTAATGTAGTACTGCCATCTTCTTTATATTGAATAATTTCAAATCCATAAACGTCACTTTCTGAATTCAAGATCTCAAATTCGACAATTCCTCTATTGTTTTCTATGTAGAAATTTGTTGGCTTAACTATCAGTTTATTGCTTTCAGAAGTAGATTTTTCCGTGTTGATTACGTTATCATTCAAATCATTTAGATTATTTTCCAATATTTCTACTTTTGATTTTAATTGTTGCAATTCCTGTTGATTCATCTGAAGTTCCGTTTGAAGAGTCGATTGGATTTCTTGATCATTATTAGTTTCTGTTTCTTTTATACACCCAGTAAAAAGTAACATGAATAATAGAATAATCATCATTATTGTATATTTCTTCATAAATACTCACCTCCTGATAGTTTAATAAGAATAGCCATTAAGTTGTTTTTCTAATAGAAGAGTGCCAATGTATGAAATTGGCACCCTTATCCATAATAATATAATACTTATTATTTAAATGGTAGTATTAAATATCTCCTGTAGGTTCTTCAAATGGTATATTCCAATGTAACCCATCAAACATACTCCATTTATCGTGTTTATTAGATATATAGAAGTAAAAATTTGACTCTCCAGTTTCAGCTGTATCTGCTCCATTGAATGTTAAGTTAACTTTATATAATTCATAAAAAGGGACTAATTGTAATTCTACAGGCTCATTATCTTGATACTTATCTTTAATTTTTTTTAATTTTAAAGCTTTTTCATTGGTTATTTTTCCACTTGCTAATTTACTGTGTGAGAAAAGTTCTTCTGGATTAATCCCCTCCTTTTCTGAAATCTTATCCCAATAATTTTTTAATTTGGATAATCCTGTTTCTTCACTGATAATTTTTTTTGTTGATTTTTCGATCCACTGTTCTTTAACCTCTGGTGAATTTACTTTTTCCAATGAGTATTCTGTATTTAACCAAGCGTCTTCTCCAAATAAAGATATGACAAAATCTCTTTGTTCATTCAGAATAGATACGTAATCTACTTTTCCTTTTTGGACAAGCCCTTTTTTTTCAGCTTCTTCTAGAGGTAATGAATAAGTTTGAGTGATATATGGTTTCATACCAACTGGTACGTTAGCAAAAAAAGCCATATCTTTTTCAAAATTTCCCGTGGTCATTACTTCTAAATATTTATTAATAATATTACTTGGATCATCTGTATTTTTTTGAGCAGTAATAGGTAATGATAATACTATACTTCCCCCAATGATTATAGTTGAAAGCAGAAAGAGTATGAATATTTTTTTTGTTAATTTCATTGTAATCACCTTCCCCATTAAATTTAAGGTCCTAATCGTGCCTCGTCATATCCTGGTGTTCTTTGTAAATGTAGCCATTTACTACTTTTTCCTTCCATTCTTTCTATTTCGTAGCCTTGTGATAGGCCATTAGTAACACGTGTTCTCCAAAAGCCACCATCTGAGTATATAGGTTTACTGCTACTTCCAGAAAATTCGTCGTATACCTTATCATATAACCAATCTTCTCCTGCGTCCCATGCCCTACCTCTCATATGAAAGCTTTTATCCCATGAACCGCTCGTATGAGCGTTTTTGTACCAAGATCGGAAACCGCTAGTTGGAGTAAAGGAAGAATTATTATTATAATAGTATCTGACATTTTCAATGGATTGTAATTGATTCACTGACATTTTTAATTGCGAATAATAGCTAGGATTAACACTGGAACTAGAGTGATCTGTAAATTCACCAATGACAAAATGATCAGACAAATGAGTAGAACTTTCACTTGACCAATCTGGTAGCCACGGTCCTCCTACAACATATTTGTTATTATCATTTAATGGAGTCGTCCCATTTACACGCCAATCAAAAACTCTAGCTTCTTGACTAGTAGAATTCCATGAAACTAATAAAGCACCTATTTGATTAGCAGCAGTTGTTAATCGGACATATTTTGTTCCATTAATAGTTTGGGTGGCAACATCTGTATAACCATTGAAATAAATACTATAGTAGTCATTGGATTGAGATGCAGGGTCAATAATATAATAATTTGAAATATAGTAGTAAAAAGTATCACCAACAAAAAAACCTAAAGTTTGTCCATTGCGTTTTAAATCCCATTCTGAAGGATTATAAGGGTTAATATATATAGTTGCTCCAAGTATATTTGCGATATCTGTTAGTTTTACTAGTGTTTTTCCATTTACATTTAATCCTTCTACAGTTGTGGAATTATATAGGTAAGGTTCTGATCCAGTTCCTCCTCCGATGTTTGAGAAACGAATAACTTGATTTGTTGTAGATGCTTCAACTCTATCGATTGAAGGAATATTAATTAGTGTTATAGTAAGTAAACTAAAGAATAATAAATAAAATATTTTTCTCATATTTTTCCTCTCCTTTCTATAAAAACATTTTATAACATATTTTTATCAGAATAATAGAATAAGATTAGCGCTAATCTTATAAACTATTATAAAATAAAAACCAAAAAAAACAATATTTTCCTTAAAAATAATAATCAGTTATTTATATTAAAAAAATTTATAATTTTCCAGTTATTTATTGCGTACTTATAATAATTAATTTAAAACAAGGTATTTATCAAAGGTTCCCACTTGTAGATACAAAAATGACAAAGGGAAGAGGGAAAGGGAAAATTACTCCAGAGCTGTGATGAATTTTGGAGAGCATTTAAGTAAGATAAATATGAGGTAAAAATCGGAAATGAGGAGCTTCTCTATCAGATAAATCGATTTCTATCAAATGTGGCAGAAAAGATGATGAAGAGGCGGACGATAATTCGTCCGCCATAATACTTTAGCTATTCCTTAAAGGCTGCTTACTTTTATAGGTTAATGATCTCCATACCCATTCGACAGGTCCGATTCTGTAATGCTTTAACCATAGCTTACTGAGTGGTATTTGAAAGGCAAAAATAAGGATAGTTAATAGTAAGCCTATAAATGGTGTAACTTTTCCATAAAAGCCTAAGCCATAATTATAAAAAATTAGTGTAGTGAAAACAGATTGAAATAGATAATTGCTTATGGATAATCGGCCAATATAGGCTAGGCTGGACAATCGTTTTTGCCACCATTGATTTTGCACTAATAAGGCAATGGAGGTTGCATAAAATATTGCCGCTGCTGGTCCACCAAGAGCATCCTGGAGGTATCCGATTACTATCGTTTTTTTATAGAAATAAGGAAGCAATTTAAAGAAAGCACCACTTACTAATGTAAATAACCATATTTTCTTAATCATCGCTTTATGTGCATACACATCGTGAAGCCACCTTTTTTTTGCAAAGGCTGCTCCAAGAAAAAACATTGGTAATAGCAGTGTGGTTACATATAAAAAACCGCCTTCCTCATTTAATCGTATCCATTCATCTACCCGATATTGCGTAATTTCCATATAGGTTCCCGATTGATACATCTCTAGCTCTTGGTCTGCCATCATGGCTCTATAGCTCGCGAGATCTGCTTCGGAATGGGTTATTTGAAAAAGTAAGAAGGATAAACTAAACAAGAGACTTGAAATGATGATAAGTACAAAAGCCAATATAATAAGTGTTTTAGGACTTACTTTATGAAAGAGTAAAAGTATAAAGCCAATAAGGGCATAGGGGATTAAGATATCTCCTAACCAAATAAAAAATGCATGGATTATTCCAATACCAAGTAAAACAATTAGTCTGCGACTATAAAGGGGAACAAAGGAAATATTTTTTTCCATCGCTCGTTCTTGAATGATAACCATGCCAAAACCAAACAAGAAAGAGAAAAGGGTATAGAAATTGGCTTGAGCAAAGATATCAATAAACGTTTGTGTTGCCAAATCAATGGGGGAATTCCACCAGTCCCCTGGCTTTAAATGTTGCCAAGGAGAATAAAAATCCTGCATATTAACAAGGTAAATTCCAAAAATAGCAAACCCTCTAATAATATCAATCAATTGAATTCTCTCTGATACAGATATTGGATTTAATTTTTCCAAAGCTACCACAACCTTTCTTAATGCTCACGACGATATAGTACCTTCTATCATTATATGGTAAGAAAATTAAATTACCAATATATTATTAAAAAATGAAGGAATTAATGGTTTTTACTAGAATCTTCATGGTAGATTAAATTTATGGAAGGTGAGGATGATGAAGCTATCTCAAGTACACCCTGTTTTTTACTATACTCGAATCTATCAAAAGCGCATGTTTCGTTTTACATCTAATTTACTTCAATATAAAAAATTTGCAAGAGTAAAGAAAGAAGAAACATTTCTATATACCTGTAAAAAACACCAATCGATTCTTCATAGAAAGCTTGGCGATACTTCACCACAGCTTCAGGATAATAAAGTTGTTAATTTAGGTATTGCCATTCAACAGTTAGATGGAATCCTGATACGACCTGGTGAACTCTTTTCTTTCTGGCATTTAGTTGGTCAAACAACGAAAAAGAAAGGATATGTAGAGGGACTACAATTATCTAGAGGAGGAGTAAAGACGGGAATTGGTGGAGGAATATGTCAATTAGCGAACTTGCTTTATTGGATGGCTTTACATACGCCGCTAGAAGTGATAGAGAGACATCATCATAGCTTTGATCCCTTTCCAGATGATAAAAGAGTATTACCCTTTGGTAGTGGAGCTAGTGTATTTTATAATTATATTGACCTACGTTTTTATAATCCAACAGAATACACCTTTCAGACTCATGTTTGGTTAACGGATAAGCATTTGAAGGGAGCAATTTATTCCGACAAGGAGATTCCAGTTTCCTATCATATTACAGAGAAAAAACATTATTTTCTCAAGAAAAATGGGAAAAACTATCGTAAAAATGAAATATGGAAAACGGTGATTGACAAAAAAACTGGGAATCAAGTCAGAGAGGAGTTCTTGATTAAAAATTTCTCAGAAGTAAAATATCCTATACCAGAAGAGTTAAAGAATGAGGGTGTGTCTACATAGACAGCTTTTCTTTTTTTCTTATTTGTGATAGGTTATTTTTAATAATGCTTATAATACAACAATGCTAACTAGGAGGTAAAACAATAATGATTAAACATATTGTCATGTGGAAAATAAAAGAGGTTGCTGAGGGATTAACTAAGGAAAAGATTGCAGAGAAAATAAAACGGGATGCTGAGGTATTAAAAGATAAAATAAAGGAAATAAGGGAGCTTGAAATTGGGATAAATGTGAAGCCGTCAGAAGCTGCCTATGATGTTGTGCTGTATTCTACTTTTGATACGATGGAAGACCTAGATAGGTATCAAACACATCCTGAACATGTGAAGGTAGCTGAATTTATCGGTAAGGTAAGAGAAGCAAGGGTAGTAGTTGATTATGAAGTAGAGTAGTAAGAAACGAGCTAAGCATATTTCTTTGAACTAAAGCGCAGGAGGAGAATATGAAGAACTATTTTAATTATTTATTAATGGAATTACTTTATTATTGGAATAATGTAGGTATGAATATGTTAATTGATGGCTTCATTGCATTAGGAATCTTTTTTCTCTTTTTATTATTCAGGAAAATATTTACGAAGTATATCTTTCATTTATTTTTGAAAATGACAAAAAAAACAAAGACAGATCTTGATGAACAAATATTGCTTGCTTTTGAAAAACCACTACGTGTCTTTTTAATTATTTTTGGATTGTATGTATCTCTAACCTATCTTCCGTTAAGTTTACGAATGGACATGATTGTATTACTTATATTTCGTTCTTCCCTCATTGTTTTTCTTGCTTGGGGATTATCTAATCTTGCAAACTCTACAGTACTTTGGATCGAATGGTTAGGGAGAAAATACAACTTTGAAATTGATAAAATTTTAATTCCTTTTTTCTCGAAGATACTAAGATTTGTCATTATTGCCTTAACGATCAGTATTATAGCTGAGGAATGGGGATATGAAATTGATAGCATAATTGCTGGATTAGGGTTGGGTGGTTTAGCCTTTGCCTTGGCTGCAAAGGATACCGTTGGAAATATTTTTGGAGGAGTAGTGATTATTACAGAAAAGCCATTTACTTTAGGAGATTGGATTGAAACGCCTAGTGTGGAAGGTACGGTAGAGGATATTACCTTCCGCAGTACAAGAATAAGAACCTTTGCGCAAAGTATGGTAACCATTCCTAACTCAACCCTAGCGAATGAGCCGATTACCAACTGGAGTAAAATGGGTAAACGAAGGATTACCTTTCATTTAGGTGTAGCCTATACCACACCACGAGAAAAGTTAGAAAAAGTGGTAAAACAAATAAGGGAGATGCTAGAAACCCATGATGAAATACATCAACAAACCATCTTTGTCCACTTTGACAAGTTTAATGATAGCAGCTTAGATATTTTTCTATACTTTTTCACAAAAACAACTATTTGGGCAGAATGGTTAAGAGTAAAAGAGGAAATAAACCTAAAAATGATGGAGATTCTCGAAACAGAAGGAGTGTCCATTGCTTTCCCAAGTACAAGTGTTTATTTTGAAACACCGCTTGAAAGTCTAGAGAAGAAGCATGAACGACAGACGGCTGAATCTTAATAGTGTCCCCTTGTCACGCGAATGTGACAAGGGAATGACAAGGGGACGTTTCGTTTGTCATGTTACAAAAGGGTAATAATGCAATTGGAATTAAGGCTCCTAATTGTTAAATAGGGGTCTTTTTGGTATTAAACGTACATAAAGCTGTAACTTACATAATACATTTAGTTGTAAGGGAAGGATGTCCAATTAAATCAATTAATGGAGGGTGACGTATTTGGAAAAGAAAAAGATATTGATGATTGTTGGAGATTATGTAGAGGATTATGAGGTGATGGTTCCGTTTCAAGCATTACAAATGGTTGGTCATACCGTCCATGCTATTTGTCCTGAGAAAGAGGAAGGGGATATTGTGAAGACAGCTGTACATGATTTTGAAGGTGATCAAACATATAGCGAAAAACGAGGGCATAATTTCACACTCAATGCTACCTTTGAACAAGTAAACGTTGAAGATTATGATGCCCTTGTTATTCCAGGTGGTAGAGCTCCAGAGTATATCCGTCTTAATGAAAATGTAGTAGCGATGGTAAAGCACTTTGATCAGAGGAATAAGCCAATCGCTTTCATCTGCCATGGCGTTCAATTACTAGCAGCAGCAAATGTCCTTCGAGGAAGAAAATGTACAGCTTATCCAGCATTAAAGCCTGATGTAATTAACGCTGGTGGTGAATGGGTTGATGTGGATATTGACGCAGCCTATGTAGATGGAAACTTTGTTTCTGCACCTGCATGGCCTGCCCATCCTGAATGGCTAGCAAAATTTTTAGAGGTATTAGAAGGTTAATTTAAGGTGTGTAGAAAAAATGAGGCATTTTCCATAGAGAAAATGCCTATTTAACTTTTAAAATAACCAAGAGTGCTTAATTTCACCATTTTATCAATTACTTCATCACTGATTTCCCCGATATTAATAACCTCCTCCATCATTAAAGCAGATAGTCCATGAACAAAGCTCCAAGTGAGTAGCGAAAGCGCCTGAACATCTTTTACAGTGGTTTCTCCTGACGCGATACAATTTTTAACGCTATCCACTAGCAGAGAATAACTATCATCATTAATATCACTGATTTTAGAAATGTCGATTTTCTTTTTCAGATCACTAAAAAATAAAATTTTCATTAGATAGGGATTGTCAATTGCAAATTTTATATAAGCTTTCCCTAGTTCGATTAATTGGAGCTTTGGTTGATTCTTATACTCATAAAATGGCTTCGCAAGAGCGTTGTAAAACTCCTCTATTCCTTTGTTTGATATCTCAACAATTAAATCCTCTTTATCCTTGAAGTGACGATAAGGTGCAGCATGACTTACACCGATTTCTTTCGCTACCTTTCTAAGAGAAAAAACCTCTAGACCCTGTTCAATTAGTAGCTTAGCCCCTACTTCTATTAATTCATTTCTTAAATCCCCGTGATGATACGTTTTATTTTCCATTATGATTGCTAAATGAACTTTAGCAATTTCACCTGCCTTTAAAAATAGTTTACACTAATAAGTTGACGCTGTAAACATAAGGTGGTAATATTTAAGTGCGATATGTTTACATCGTAAACATATTTGGTTATATGACAAAGGAACGCTTCGTTTGTCATTGTTTAGAATCCAAATAAAAAGAGGTGACAACAAATGATTATAATAAAGACCAAATTGCCAGACAAGTCTTTTCTAAACTGGAAGGATAAAAAATATGACTATGTAGACAGTTTTCAAGCTGATTTAATCGACAAAAACGACAATATTACCTCTACTGATATAGGTAAAGCATTTTTCACCAGTGTTCCAGATTGGGTGGATAAATTATTTACTTTAAGAGATAAAATAGTAAACATATTTGGACTCAAAACCTCAGGTAGCTTAAGAAATAGACAAGACCAATTAGACAAATTAAAATTCGAGCATGGAGAACAATTTGGCCTTTTTAAAGTATTCTACAAAACAGGCAACGAAATTATATTAGGTGAAGATGATAAGCATTTGAATTTTAGAGCATCACTGTTTTTAGAAAAACAGAAGAACGAACAATTGAAAAAGAAATTAATCATTTCAACAACAGTAGAATTTAATAATTGGTTTGGACGACTATATTTTTTACCTGTTAGACCTATTCATCAAGTAATTGTTCCAATAATATTAAAAGGAATAATAAAGCATTTGGAGAGACGATAAAGTTAGAGAGAGAAAACTGTGAAGCTATGGCGATGGAGTGGAATATTTCTAATTATTACAGGAGCACTTCATAGTGTAGTAGGTTTATTAATAGGGTGGGAAATATTACTTGACATATGGTCAGAAGGAGTAATTAATACCATACATACTCAATATGACAGGAATACGATTTTTTGGTTTTTATTCTCTGGTGTTTTTTTAATATTATTAGGTCATTTTTCCCGTTGGTTTATTAGAAAGGAACAAAAGTCATTACAACGTTTTGTTGGTTGGACATATTAATTATTGCAATAATTGGTTGTTTGATGGCACCTGTTTCAGATTTTTGGCTTTTTATTCCACAAGCTGTCATCATTTTAACTGCAAGTAGTTCGAAATAGGAATAATCATTTAAAAGCAGCATAAGAGGAAAATATATCCTTTTTTGCTGCTTTATTTTTAAATTAGTTTTTAAAGGAGAGATGATAATTTACTATTTCTTAAGTGGTAAGCAAGGGGATGTGACAAACGAAACGTCCCCTTGTCAGACCCTTGTCAGATTTGTTCTTTTCTATAGGCAATGTAGGAATAAATGGTGATATAAATAACAGAAGCAAATAATGGAACCAATAAGAGGATAAAACTGATTGTTCCTTGAAAAAAGCTGCCGATCATTCCTAAAATCCCTGACAAAACAAATAGCTTACTTGCAACACGATGAGTCTTATACCATACTGTTTTACTGCTTAATGTCCAAGGTGTTCGGATTCCGATAAAATAATTATCCTTAATTTTTCCTAGATAATTCCCAATTAACAAAATTAGTAGAGAAACTAAAAAGGGGACAATGAATGAAATACGTAAGAAGGATGGAATCTCTTCTGGACCCTTTAACGCATGGTATAGGGTAAGGAAATACAAGATAGCTAAAAAGAGATGAATCATCCATCGGAAAATAGTGTATACTTGACCGAATTTTTGAAAATTCTCCTTCCGTGGATCAATTTTTGGAAGAACCAAAAACAAAACAAAGAAAACAAGATTCATACCAGGCATGACTAAAATACCCATTAATTTATCCTCATATCTGTCTACTTCTCCACTAATATTCCAATGCATAGGAATTTGCTCAGGAAGCTGTGAATAAAGGATAAAACCTATGCCGAAAGTAGATAATATAAAGATTAAAAGAATCCAATCCATTTTTTTCATTTCTTCTCACTCTCCTCATTATCTGTTATCTCTAAAAACCATTGAATCATATCTTGAAAAACGGTCGTATTTAATTGATACATGATGAATTGCCCTTGTTTTTCATCAATAATCATATCTGCTTGCTTTAGCAGATTGAGATGATGGGAAATACTTGGTTTGGTCATGGCGAAATGGTCTGCTATTTCCCCGGCTGTCATCGATTTTTCCTTTAGAAGTTGAATGATTCTTCGTCTGGTTGGATCAGAAAGGGCTTTAAAGGTATTATTAAATGCTGGCATCCAGTTCCCTCACTTTCTAAAAAGCTATATTCATTTTTAACAATAGTGTAAGCATAAAGGTTATTTAAAATAAGATATTTAGAAAAATATCTAAATATTATTTTTTATATTATATTCTCTTTTAACTAATTTGTAAACAGATGCAGTAGGTTATTTTTAATATTGTTAAGCTTATATGGAGAATATTAGAAACAATTTTACAGTAGTATAATGTTTTCTTTATATTAGGGGTTTATACTAAAGGAAAATTAGTTAGGAGAAAAGGGGAAATGTCTAATGCATATGATTATGAATTGGTTAGTTGTGAGTGATAAGAATGCATTTAGTTATATAAATACACAACTAAAAAATAATGTTCTAGACGTTATCATGCCAAAAATCACTCATCTTGGAGGAGCAACAATTACTATATCCAGTTTGCTGTCAATCCTTTTTTTCGCTACAAGTGAAGTTCGTATGTGGGCTAAAGAAGCACTTATTTCTCTAGCAGTCAGTCACCTTTTCGTGCATATTATTAAAAAAATTTACGGTAGGAAAAGACCATACATGGTTTTACCTAATACAAGAACCTTTACAAATCCTTTAATTGATTATTCATTTCCATCTGGGCATACCACATCTAGCTTTGCTATTGCAGTTGCATTTGCTCTTCATTCAATAGCTTTTGCTATATTTCTAATTCCTTTAGCAATAATAGTAGGATTATCACGAATGTATCTTGGCTTACATTATCCAACTGATGTCTTATTTGGCGGCCTATTAGGCTCTGTTACTTCAATAACCATTTATAATATAGTTACAACCTTCAGCTGAGACTAGGTATTAGGTATAAGCTTCTCTTTATAAGGGTATGTTTTTAATTGTATTCATGTACGGGGTAACGGTAGTTTATTCACTCACTAAAAAAGGAAGAATGTATAAGGGGAATAGAAGGATGAAAGGTAAACGAATGTTAATATTGTCTGAAGCGTTTGGTGCAGGGCATACAAAGGCTGCTCAAGCAATAAAAGAAGGAATTCAACAATTAGACGGAGATTGGGAAGCAGAAGTGCTTGAATTAGGCGTTTGGCTTCGACCAAAATTTAGTCACTTAATTTCAGGGATATATTTAAAAACATTACGTTATTCCCCAAAGCTTTGGGGAATGGTATATAGAAGAGTTCAAAACAAATCGGTGAAGCCAAGATTCGAATTTATTTTACATCGTTTTATCTATGCGGAAATCCTTCAACTTCTTCAAGAATATCAGCCTGATGAAATAATCGCTACACATCCTTTTCCAAGTGCAGTGATTTCTAGGCTGAAACGCATGGGATTAGATGTTACTCTCCATACGGTTCTTACGGATTATGGGGCTCACGGCTCTTGGGTTAGCTCCGGAGTAGATTATTATTATCTTCCTTCTAAGGAGGCAAAATATCAATTGATTAAATTAGGTGTGCCAGAAGAACGGATTTTTGTCACTGGAATCCCCACTCATCCAAAGTTTTGGTCAAAAAATGATAAACTTGCTATTCGTAACAAGCTAGGCTTGAAGGATTTGCCAACATTACTTTACATGGGTGGAGGAATGGGAATCGGCTTTTCACCAGATATGCTTCAAACCTTATTTCAATTTCATGATGAAGCGCAGCTATTAATTGTCACAGGACGTAATTATCAGCTTTATAAAACTTTAAAAGAGAGTGAAGATGACCAGCATGAGAATGTCCATCTATATGGGTTTGTAGATAACATCGACGAGCTTATGGATGCTGCAGATCTAATTATTACAAAGCCAGGTGGAGTAACATCTGCAGAAGCGTTGGCAAAAGGAATTCCAATGATGATACTAAATCCAATACCTGGTCAAGAAGAAGACAATAGTTTATTTATACAGCAAAATCAGTTAGGGATATCTGTTAGTCAAATTGATGAATTGAAGCTATTCCTTGAACAGTTTGTTGAAGATCCTTCGTTAGCTTTAACTAATTTTAATCCAAATAATTATCATTTTACAGGAAGAAAAACGATTGAGGAAATTCTCAAGAATGTGGTTTAGCTTCGTAAATTGGATTCAGCTAAGATAAATACAGTTGCTCAGAAGAGGGGGATTCAATGAATACTCTCTCTTTTTTTAGTTACATGATAAAATATCCTATGGCAAAATATAGAATGCTAGAAAAGCTGAATGTTGATTACTTGGTGAATAATCAGTGCGGATGGAGCAATGCTAAAGGAATACGATCAGATGAGTATTAGGTAAAAACGCTAAAGTTCATATCAAAGGAGAGTTAGTATGTTATTAGTCACTGCAATTACAGCTATTATCGCACCTTTTATCTTCTTAGTTTTATTCCGAATGCCTGCAAAGCAAGGGATGCTGTTCAGTGCAGTTATTTTAACTATTCTTTCTTTTGTTTTTTGGGGAATGGAAACAAACGTAATTATCGCCTCTATTCTGCAGGGCATTCATAAAGCAATTACGATCTTATTAATCTTATTTGGCGCTATTGTTTTATTAAATACATTACGTCATACTGGAGCCGTTACTCGAATCAATCAAGGATTTAAAAATATATCTCCAGATATGCGAGTACAAGCCATTATTGTGGCATTTTTATTTGGAGGATTAATTGAAGGGGCAGCAGGTTTTGGGACACCGGCTGTAGTCGCTGGACCGTTATTGGTTGCTTTAGGATTTACACCTATGGCAGCAGCTGTACTATCGTTAATTGCTGATAGTACCTCTGTCTCATTTGGAGCTGTTGGCACACCGATTCAGGTGGGGTTAGGTAATATTCCTAATGCAGGGATAGAATTGTTTCATCAGATTGCCATTCATGTAACAAGAATTGAAGTTTTTATTGGTACATTCGTTCCTTTTATTCTTGTTCTTGTTTTAACACGCTTTTTTGGAAGGAAAAAGTCCTTCTCTGACGCTTTTGCACTGTTACCATGGAGCTTATTGGTGGGTATTACTTATACATTATCAGCAGTTATTTATGCAACGTTTTTTGGGCATGAATTTGTATCCATCTTAGCCTCCCTTACAGGTATAACAGTGGCATCCTTTACATCAAAAATAGGATTCTTATTGCGTAAAACAGCTTGGCGAAATGCTTTAGAAGAAGAGTTTAACCAAGTAGAAGAAAATTCAAATATGAGTATCATATCGGCATGGAGTCCATATTTGGTAGTAATCCTATTACTTATATTAACTCGAATTATTCCAAGCCTTAAGCATTTTGCTTTAACAGCTATTGATTTAAGTTGGAGAAATATTTTAGGAAGGGAAGGGATTACATCGTCCTGGCAGGTATTGTATTCTCCAGGAACAATATTGATACTTGCAGCAATGATTGCTGTGTTACTTCAACGGAAATCCTTTAGCTCCTTTACAAAAGCTTCACTAGAGTCACTAAAATCTGTTCAAGAAGCAGCTTTAGCTCTATTGCCAACTTTAGCATTGGTTCAAATCTTTACTAATTCTGGTATAAATACGAATGATTTAGTTAGTATGCCGCAATTTGTTGCGAATGCATTGGCTGGAACATTTGGCCCTATGTGGTTATTTGTTGCACCATATTTAGGAGAGCTAGGGGCATTTATTGCAGGAAGTGCAACAGTATCTAATTTGACATTCGCCCCTATACAGTATGAGGTAGCCTTACAAACGGGATTAAATTTAAATATGGTACTAGCACAACAGGTTATTGGCGGAGCAGCAGGTAATATGATATGCGTACATAATGTAGTGGCAGCTTCAACAGTAGTGGGCTTAACAGGTAAAGAGGGAGAGATTATTCGTAAAACACTAGGGCCTGCCCTATTCTATGGACTAATGGCAGGAATAGTTACATCCTTCATCATATTGTTTGTTTAAAGTAGAGTGGAGGAATATGTGAATGGTATACGTCTACTTGTAATAAAGTTGTTATATAAATCGAAGATTGGCTTTATGTTTTGTCTAAGTTCCCCTTTGTTCGAAGAACAAGAGAGCACTATCTTTACCCGACAATCATAAATTAGCAACATAATTGAATTTTATCTAAAGATGAAAGTTTGAACAGAAAAGTTCAAGCATTTTTTTGTTTTGGTTCTTTAATTAGCAGAAAAGATTGATAAGTATTTTTCTTCTTAAAAGCAGTATTTCTCTATAAATAAGATATGATATAATAAGGTCATATGACGACCATATCTATTATACGATAAATGTCTTACAGCAAGATTAGGAGGAGTAAACAGTGCTAAAACAAGAAATCAGAAAGAAATTGATGGAGGTCGTCGGTCCAAGCTGGTTTTTAGATAAACCTCATGAGTTGGTGGCTTATTCCTACGATGCAACACCAATGTATCAAAAAATGCCCGATGCAGTGGTCCTTCCAGAAACTACTGAGCAAGTATCAAAAGTGATGAAGATTGCTGCTGAATATCAAATTAAGGTCATCCCAAGGGGAGCCGCCACCAATTTAAGCGGAGGTACCGTTCCTGTAGAGGGAGGCCTTGTTATAGGTTTGAATCGGATGAATAAGCTATTAGAGATCGACCAAGAGAACTTGACAGCTACAGTTCAGCCAGGATTTGTTACTGCCGATTTACATCAAGCAGTAGAAAAATTAGGCTTATTTTATCCACCTGATCCGGGCAGTATGAAGACCTCAACCTTAGGAGGAAACATTGCTGAAGGGGCAGGGGGACTTCGGGGACTCAAGTACGGGGTGACAAAGGATTATGTCATCGCTTTAGAAGCAGTGCTTCCAAACGGGGAAATTATCCATACTGGTGGAAAGCTTGCTAAGGATGTAGCGGGTTATGATTTAACTAAATTATTGATTGGATCAGAAGGAACTTTGGCTATAATCACCGAAGCCACTTTAAAGCTTCTGCCATTACCCGAAACCAAAAAGGCAGTTGTTGCGATGTTTAAAAGCATGACCGATGCAGCAAAGGCTGTTTCGAAAATTATTGCTAATCGAAGAATTCCAGTAACACTGGAGTTTATGGATCAAGGTACAATCAGAGTCGTAGAGGACTATGCAAAGATTGGGTTACCTGTTGAAGCGGTTGCTATTCTCTTGATGGAGCAAGACGGAACTCCAGAACAGGTTAATAAAGATATTTCAATCATGGCGCAAACCTGTAAAGATGAGCATGCATTTGAGGTGAAAATTGCTAAGGACGAAGCAGAAGGTGAGCAGTTAATGCTTGCAAGAAGAACAGCACTAACAGCATTAGCCCGTTTAAAACCGACAACCATTCTTGAGGATGCGACAGTTCCTCGATCAGAAATTGCGAATCTCGTAGATCACATTAATAAAACAGCTAAAAAAAATAATATCCAAATTTGCACCTTTGGCCATGCAGGAGATGGAAACCTACATCCTACCTGTTTGACGGATTCAAGGGATAAAGACGAAATGGAGAGAGTGGAAAAAGCATTTGATGAAATATACGAAAAAACCATTGAATTAGGGGGAACCATCACTGGAGAACACGGTGTAGGTATTGCAAAAGCAGGATATCTTGAATGGAAAATCGGTAAAGAAGGGATTATGCTAATGAAAGGAATAAAAAAAGCCTTTGACCCTGAAAACCTGCTAAACCCTGGAAAGTTATTTACCGAAACAACTAGACCACGGAGAGTGATTCAAAAATGACCAATCATCCAACTATTTCTTTGGGAATCTCCGAAGATGACCTACTAAACTGTACACAGTGCGGGACCTGCTTGCCTGTATGTCCTACATATAAGATCCAACCAAATGAGACGGCTAATCCTAGAGGACGTTTGGCTTTAATGAAAGCTACACAGGACGGGATTTTGCAAATGAGTGATATTGCATCATCCTTAGATATGTGTTTAGGCTGTAGGGCCTGTGAAGTGGCTTGTCCATCAGGGGTTAATTATGGACATATCTTAGAACAAGCAAAGGAAGCAATCAGTTCAAATACCAACTATTCGATGCCTGTAAAAATCATTAGAAAAGTGTTTATGGATACTTTACTTCCTCATCCTAAACGAATGAAATGGGTTAAAGGTGGACTCCGTATCTATCAAAAATCTGGTCTGCAAAAGATTGTTCGTAAATCAGGAATCTTAAAGGTGATGCCTTGGCATATGGATACATTTGAAAGTGTTCTGCCAGATGTCGGACCGATGTTTTTACATTTGCCGTCCAATGTAACACCAGAATTAAAGGAGCATTCTAAAGAAAAGCCGTTAATTGCTTTTTTTACCGGTTGTATTCAAGATGCCATGTTTCATGAAACCAATCGGAATACGATGAAATTATTAAAGGCATCAGGTTATCCAGTGGTTGTTCCTGACGGACAAACCTGCTGTGGGGCGATTCATGCCCATGCTGGTGAAATGGATAAAGCCAAAAAATTGGCGAAAAAGAATATTGAAATGCTCGAAAGGGTAAAAGCAGATTATTTGGTTAACAATCAAGGCGGCTGCGGAGCGATGATGAAGGAATATGACAAATTATTGGAGCATGATCCGCAATGGGCCGAAAGGGCAAAGGAATTTGTGAAAAAAGTAAAAGATATTAATGAAATTTTAGCTTTGGTTGACGAGCTACCTGATTTTAAGCCTATTCATGAAGTTATTACCTATCAAGATTCCTGCCATTTACTTAATGTTCAAGGAGTAAAGGTTCAACCGCGACAATTGATTCATTCCATACCAGGTGTTCAATTTGAAGAGATGGTTAGTGCAGGCACATGCTGTGGTTCCGCAGGAACCTATAATATTACCCATCATGAGCACTCAATGGAAATATTGGATGCGAAAATGCTCGATGTTCAAGCAACCAATGCGACAACAGTGGTTACAGCGAATCCTGGTTGCTTGCTTCAGATGAGAATTGGAATCAAACGTGCAGGGCTTGAGGGGAAAGTAAGAGCTGTTCATATTGTAGATTTGTTAGCTGAAGCATTAAAGGAAGATGTAAAAATAAATTAAAAAAATTTTCAAAAAATTATTGATTATTTAGACAATTTGTTATTTAATAATGATATAACATCAAGTGGTCTGATGACCATATCATAATATCTTCAACTCATTTGTATCTAATCAAAAAATAAGGGGGGAAATAAGTAAGCTTAAGATGAAGGGAAATAAGTAAAAAAAAGAAAAAAATGGGGGAGTAAATTGTGAATTTGGGTGTAATGTCATTATTAGCATTAGTTCCTATTGCAACTGTCTTTTTGTTTCTGGTTATTTTGCGTTGGCCTGCGAGTAAAGCAATGCCTATCTCTTATTTTGTAACCGCTTTAGTAGCATTTTTAATTTGGAAAGCTCCGGCAGCTCAAATTGCTGCAGCTTCAATTAATGGGTTAGTGACAGCGATTACTATTATGTTAATTATTTTTGGAGCTATTTTATTACTTAATACCTTAAAAGAAAGTAAAGCTATCTACGCAATTCGTAAGGGATTTATTGATATTTCTGCTGACCGTCGCGTACAAGCTATTATTATTGCTTGGTTATTTGGAGCTTTTATCGAAGGGGCAGCGGGATTCGGAACACCTGCCGCAATTGCAGCACCATTACTTGTTGCTATTGGCTTTCCTGCAGCTGCTGCAGTCATGGTAGCATTAATTATTCAAAGTACTCCAGTATCCTTTGGAGCTATCGGTACTCCAATTCTCGTTGGTGTAAATACAGGTTTGAATGGTGCTGAAAACGTAGCGACGGAAACGGCAAGATTGGGAGTAGAATATGAGAGTTATCTTTTCTCAATCGGAAGTGAAGTAGCATTACTACATACTTTAGTCGGTATGGTCATTCCAATCATTATGGTAGCAATGATGACTAAATTTTTTGGCAAGAATAAATCATTTCGTGAAGGCTTAGCTATTTGGAAGTTTGCGTTATTTGCTGGATTAGCCTTTACAGTACCTTATTATTTAATCGCAACATATCTCGGACCAGAGTTTCCGTCATTATTGGGGGCTTTAATCGGACTCGTTATTGTTGTCCCTGCAGCGAAGGTTGGTTTTCTATTACCTGAAGAAAAATGGCAATTTCCTGATAAAGGCACATGGGAGCAAAGCTGGATTGGCTCTATTTCTACTGACGATGAAGTGAATAATGGTAAAATAATGTCCCAAGTTAAGGCATGGATGCCATATTTATTAGTTGCTATATTATTGGTCATTACCCGTAAGGTAGCTTCAGTAAAAGCGTTACTTGTTGCACCAAGTGTTACAATTGCTTGGACAGATATTTTTGGAACAGGAATTAGCACGAAAGCACAGATCTTGTATTTACCATTCTTTATCTTCTTGGTTGTTTCTCTCATAACCTACTTCTACCATGGAATGAAAAGCTCTGATTACGCAAAGGCATTTGGAGATTCAGCAAAAACTGCGATGGGTGCTGCATCCGCTCTTATCTTTTCCGTACCCATGGTTCAAGTGTTTCTTAACTCTCAATCGGCATTATATGCAAAAATGCCTTTAGTTTTAGCAGAAGGGGTTTCCGAATTAGTTGGCGGATTATGGCCTTTATTCGCCCCAACAATCGGTGCGTTAGGAGCATTTATCGCTGGCTCCAATACAATCAGTAACATGATGTTTTCTCTATTCCAATTCGGTGTAGCTGAGAATATAGGTGTTACTCCGTCTACGGTAGTCGCTTTACAGGCGATTGGGGGTGCTGCGGGGAATATGATTTGCGTGCATAACGTCGTTGCAGCTTCTGCAGTGGTAGGAATGCTGGGACGGGAGG
>JAENYW010000019.1 GCA_016841555.1 Tepidibacillus decaturensis | reverse complement strand
AAATGGTGAGCCATACAGGATTCGAACCTGTGACACCCTGATTAAAAGTCAGGTGCTCTACCGACTGAGCTAATGGCCCATATATTGATGCTTAAAGAAGCACAATAAATATCTTAACACGTTGTCATTTTTTCTGCAAGACTTTATTTTTAAAAAAGTCCATTCATTTATTATTTGAATGGACTTTTTTCCTATCTGTCTATAAAAATACACTTTTTAGCATGACAGTTTGTTCCCGATCTGGTCCTATAGAAAATAGGGCTATTGGAATGCCAGTTAATTGAGAAATTCTTTCCACATAATGTCTCGCATTAATTGGAAGGTCATCGAAATGTCGAACTCCTGTGATATCTTCTTCCCAACCAGGAAGTTCTTCGTAAACAGGCTCGCATTTTTCTAATACATTCAGATTTGCTGGAAATTCTTCAAGAATTTCCCCATTGTATCTATAGGCAGTGCATATTTTTAATGTGGAAATACCAGTTAATACATCTAGTAAATTAATCGATAATTCGGTAATTCCACTCACTCGACGAGCATGTCTAAGTACTACGCTATCAAACCATCCAATACGTCTTGGTCTTCCTGTTGTAGTTCCATATTCATGCCCTATTTCACGAATGCGATACCCTATTTCATCATTCAATTCTGTTGGAAATGGTCCATCTCCAACACGTGTTGTGTAAGCTTTTGCTACTCCAACAACATGATGAATTTTTGTAGGGCCTACCCCCGATCCAATAGTTACACCACCTGCTACTGGATTGGAAGAGGTAACAAATGGATATGTACCTTGATCTATATCAAGCATTACTCCCTGTGCCCCTTCAAATAAAACCCGTTTTCCTTGATCAATAGCATCATTTAAAACAACAGATGTATCTGCTACATAAGGGCGAATTACTTCTTTATATTTAGCGTATTCCATTAGAATATCCTCTGCCTTAAAGCCGTCTGTTTCGTAATATTTTTCAAACAATCTATTTTTTTCTTGCAAATTTCTTCTTAATTTTTTTTCGAATTCTTCTTCATCCAACAAATCTGCCATGCGTATTCCTATTCTAGCCGCTTTATCCATATAAGCTGGTCCAATTCCCTTACCAGTGGTTCCTATTTTATTTATACCTTTACGTTCCTCTTCCATAATATCTAATTTAATATGATAGGGCATTATTATATGAGCTCGACTACTAATTTTTAAGTTATCTGTGCTTATTCCTTGTTCGTGTAAATAATCCAATTCCTTTACCAACGCTTGTGGATCAATAACCATTCCATTCCCAATAACACATATCTTGTCTGAATAAAAAATACCAGAAGGAATTAAATGTAATTTGTATTTTTTACCATCTATTGTTATGGTATGACCTGCATTATTTCCACCTTGATATCTTGCTATTACTTCAGAGTTTTCTGCTAGAAAATCTGTGATTTTCCCTTTCCCTTCATCGCCCCATTGTGTTCCTACTACTACAACAGTAGACATGGAACCGCCTCCTCTTTTTCATATTAACACGTACATCATCCATAACTAAGTTTAGCAGTAGCTAACTTCAATGTCAATTTTAAACACGAACATTGTTACATACTTTTGGATATTTGTTCGTGTTTAATAGTTCAATTACTTTTATCTTTCCTATACTCCTATAAAAAAAAGTAACCAATATTTTTATCGGTTACTCTCCTTGTGTTTCTTCTTTTTCTTTTGCATGATTAACAAATTTATTAAATTTTTTCAAAAAGACTAGTTCTACCTTACCAACTGGACCATTTCTCTGTTTTCCAATAATGATCTCTATAATATTCTTTTTCTCTGTTTCTTGATTATAGTAATCATCCCGATATAAAAATGCAACAATATCTGCATCCTGTTCTATACTTCCAGATTCACGAATATCGGATAGCATTGGTCTTTTATCCTGCCGTTGTTCTACTGCCCTGCTTAACTGAGATAATGCAATCACTGGTACTTCTAATTCTCTTGCAATTCGTTTTAATTGTCTTGAAATCTCAGAAATCTCCTGTTGCCTATTATCTGATTTCCCTAAGCCACCAATTAATTGTAGATAATCAATAACGATAAGACCTAAACCGTGTTCGGCCTTTAATCTTCGAGTTTTTGCACGAATTTCATATACATTAACACTTGGTGTATCATCAATATATATGGAAGCTTCTGATAACGTACTCATTGCCATCGTTAGCTTTTGCCAATCATGTTCTTCCATCATTCCTGTTCTAAGACTTTGAGCGTCAATGTTTCCTTCTGCAGACACCATCCGTTGAACAAGCTGACTAGCAGACATTTCTAAGCTAAAAATAGCGACTGTTTTTTTTGCGCGAATGGCCACATTTTGAGCAACATTTAATGCAAATGCAGTTTTCCCAACACTAGGCCTTGCAGCAACAATGATTAGATCTGAATTTTGAAAGCCTGAGGTCATTTTATCTAAATCTGTAAATCCCGAAGGGACTCCTGTAATATTGCCCTTATGGTGATGCAGGTATTCTATTCGATCTAAGGTTTCCATCAATACATCTTTAATTGGTATAAATCCATCATTCTTTTTTTTATTGGTTATTTCTAATATTTTCTTTTCTGCATTACTTATTAGTTCTGTTACGTCTTCATTCCCTGCATAGCCTGTACCTGCTATTTCTGTTGCTGTTTTAATTAGTTTGCGAATTATCGCCTTTTCCTGTATAATTTTTGCATAAAATTCAACGTTTGCTGCTGTCGGTACTGCGTTTGCTAAATCAGTGAGGTAGGAAACACCCCCAACCTCTTCTAATATTTTTTTGTTTTGAAGCTCTGCAGTTAATGTAATTAAATCTATAGGCTCTCCCTTTTCCATCAGTACAATAATTGCTTGGTAAATCCTTTGATGAGCTGTTCGATAAAAATCCTCTGCTTCTATGATTTCCATCACCGTTATGATGGCATCTTTATCTAATAAAATTGCCCCTAATACAGCTTGCTCTGCCTCTAAATTTTGCGGTGGTATCCTATCAAAAAAAAGTTCACTCATTGGGGTTATCCACCTCTATTTTTCTTCTACTATTTGGATTTTTACATTTGCTGTAACCTTAGGATGAATTTTTAAAGGAACGTTGGTGTAACCTAAGCTACGAATAGGCTCATCCAACAGTATTTTCTTCTTATCTACAGATATATTTTCTTTTTTCAAAGCTTCTGCAATTTGCTTAGATGTAATTGCTCCAAATAGCTTACCACCTTCTCCTGATTTTGCAGAAAGTGTTATGGTCAATTTTTCTAGTTCTTCTGCTAATTCTTTTGCTTTATTTAATTCATCACCTTTTCTTTTTTCTTCACTCTCTTTAAAGGCGGATAGTTCCTTAACTGTGCTGTTTGTTGCTTCTTTTGCCAATCCTTTTAAAAGAAGATAATTTCTAGCATAACCATCTGCTACTTCCTTCATTTCTCCTTTTTTCCCTTTTCCTTTTACATCTTGCAAAAATATTACCTTCATATCGATAATCCCCCTTCTTTCTTCGTTGTTTCTAATGCATGAAGTAATTTGGCCTCTGCTTCATCTAATGATATTCCTTCTAATTGTACTGCTGCATTGGTTAGATGGCCACCGCCACCTAAATGCTCCATAATAACTTGAACATTAATTTGTCCTAAGGACCTTGCACTAATTCCAATTAGTCCATCTGTTCGCCTGCTTATTACAAAAGAAGCATACACATCACTCATACTTAATAGTATATCAGCCGCCTGTGCAATTAATAATTGCTCTATTGCCCCTTCTGCTACAGCAATTGCTATGTGATCATAAACAATTTTAGTCTTCTTTACAATTTCTGTCTTTTGGAGATAGCTTTCCATATCTTCTTTCAAAAAAGTTTGTACAAGGATAGGATCAGCACCATTTGTTCTTAAAAAGGAAGCTGCCTCAAAGGTTCTTGTCCCTGTCCGATTAGAAAAGCTCTTTGTATCTACGACAATTCCTGCTAATAAAGCAGTTGCTTCTAAGGAGTCCATTGTTAATTTATCATTTTGATATTGCAATAATTCAGTAACCAATTCACTTGTAGAGGATGCGTAAGGTTCGATATAAATGAGAACTGGATCCTCTATAAATTCTTCTGAACGTCTATGGTGATCTATTACTACTACACGGTCAACTATTTCAACTAAATGTGGTTCAATCGTAATTGATGGTCTATGCGTATCAACAATAATTAATAATGTTTTTGTTGTTACCATATTCATTGCTTTTTCTGGTGTTATAAAGGATTGGGCCTTTTCTTTATTCCTTGTTACTTCCTCAAATAAGGTCTCTATCATTGTATTGGATTCATCAAGAACAATATATCCCTTTTTATTATTTACCGTAACAGCTTTTAACACGCCGATCGAAGCGCCTAGTGCATCCATATCGGGATTCTTATGCCCCATAATTAGTACTAAATCACTCTCCACTATTAAATCTTTTAGTGCATGGGATATGACCCTAGCTCTTACTCTTGTTCTTTTTTCTACTGCATTCGACTTACCACCATAAAAGGATAATCTGTCCTTAACTTTAACCGCCGCTTGATCTCCACCTCTACCTAAAGCAATATCTAAACTAGATTGAGCCATCTGACCAAGTTCAATAATAGAATCTGATCCTGCTCCAATACCAATACTTAATGTTAGTGGAATTTTATTTTCTCCTGTTATTTCTCTCACTATATCTAAAATATCGAACCTCGAATTTTCTAGCTGTTCCAATACAATTTGATTTGTAATCATAAAAAACTTATCTGCTGTAAACCTTCTTAGATAGATTCCTAAATCATTTGCCCAATCATTAATAGAGCTTGTAACATCTGTTAATAGTAAACTACGACTCAAATCGTCCATTCCCTTTCCAACTTCATCTAAATTATCAAGATGGACAATCCCAAAAATCGTTTTTTCACTTTCATATCGATCTAAAAGATGAATATAATCGGTGATATCTGTTAAATATAAAAGCCTTTCTTTATGCCTGATATCTACTTGGTATATTCTTGTATTGTATTGAATCTCAATTTCTTCTGCATCCTCTGTCCATTTTAAAGATGGAATTACTTCCAATATTTCTTTTCCTATTAAATTTTCTTCTCCAGTAATTACACTGACATAAGGACTATGCCATTCAATTTTTTTATCATCGCTAAATAGAATAATTCCAATTGGCATCTGTTGGATAACTTCGTTTCCTGCTCTTTTCACTCGATAAGAAATGGTTTCAACGTATTGGACTAAATCCTCTCTAAAAGTCGCCTCTGCACGAAACGTTAAGTAAATTAATCCCAAGAAAGTAACAGCTCCGACTAAACCATATATCCAGTGATAGAATGCTAATATTGTTACTAACATAGCAATTAATAAAAAAGAAATAATTACATGGTACCCATACCATCGGTTTAATAAGAATTTAGGCATTATATCAGCCCCTATATTTTAATCTTTTTTCTAATATTAAAACCAATATCTAATATACCAATCATATTAATAAGTTGTGACAAAAAGGGAATTAGTATACTGACAATAGTTATTATAATAGGAAACGCTTTTGATTTCTTTTTATGATAAAAAAAGTAAAAGATAAAAGAAAGTCCCTGTATTAGTAAAATAAATTGCAATACCGGGTATAGATTAATAATTACTATTTTAAATGTATCCATCTCTGTCATTGGTCCAAACAAAATAAAAAGGACAGTAAAAATATAATAGTAAATGATACTTTTAGGAAACTTCCAATTTCTAAAAGGCAAAAATGAAGGTATTTTTATTCCCATCCTAATGAGGACTTGCTTTGCAATTATATGGTTAATGAAGACAATGAATAGTGCAAGTGAAATAAAAATAAAAGGTAACAGTTGTTCAATGCTAGAGAGAAAATGCTGATAATCCTCTATTACTTGTTCTGATTGCTGTTGATTTTCGAAATGACTCAATACATATTGCATGTTTTCCATATAAGAAAGTGACATGCTTTTTATATTAGTTATAAAATCAAAGTCAAAAATATACTTACTTATGAATAAAGCACCGATTAAATTTATAATAGCAGTAATTACTCCACCTACAATAGCTGGTAATAATTCTTCTTTTTTATATAAGCTACCCATAACTAACCCTATACTACTAGCAATTATAGCAAGAAATACTCCAAGATACGATCCAAACATCAAAGCAAGTAAAGCATTTATTAGCATAATCCATAGCCCTTTTTTCATCCCATTACGATATCCATAAATAATAAATGGTATAGGAAGAAAATAAATAGTAATCAAGCCTATGGGGGTATATAAGGATAGCATCATAATGAAGATAAAAATACCGACAAATACTCCGTCCTCTATTATCCCTCTTACATTTTTCAACAGTCAACACCTCTTAGCGTTTTTTCATATACTGTTCTAAAACGGATAAATCTCCATACCATTCTTCAATTTCATGTCCTTCTTGCTGGTGGTTATGCAGCTTTTCCAATATAGCTTTATCTATTTTATGGAATGGAATACCTACTCTTCTGGCTAATACATAAATAGCAATAAATAAACTAACCATACTATCTATTATATAAGATTCTTTCCCATGAAATAAACCTTTAAATAATCTGCCCACTTGCTCCACTATTTCCGCCTTTAACCATTCCATAACTTTGATATTTTTCGCAATATGCATGTTACTTGGCTTATCCACTTATAACCCGCCCCTTTATCACAAACTGCATAAAGTACTCAATGCTAAAACAATTCAACAAAAAAATGGTTTTTCCTCTCATTATGATATTTTCTACCCATTATATCAAATAATATAGAGCAGTGATTATCTTTAGTAAAATAAAAAACCCCCAATTCTGGGGATTTTTTATTCTAGTTTCGTGATGTAGTGATTTACTCCGTAGTAAATGGAAGTAACGCAACTTCACGAGCGCGTTTAATGGCTGTAGTTAGTTGACGTTGATATTTAGCTGAAGTACCTGTTACACGTCTAGGTAAAATTTTACCACGTTCACTGACAAACTTCTTAAGTAAATCTATATTTTTATAGTCAATATGCTTAATTTTATTTACAGTAAAGTAACACACTTTACGGCGTTTTCCTCTTGGTTTGCGAGCCATTCTATTCCCTCCTTATCAAAGGTTAATTAAAAAGGTAAATCGTCATCAGATATATCAATAGGGCTATTATCATCTGAAAATGGATCCTGTTCATACCGATCTGTTTGATTTTGTCGATTGACTTGTGGACTGACTTGTGGATCCTGTTTATATTGATTATTGGCTGATTCAAGAAAACGAACATTATCTGCTATTACCTCAGTAATATAGACTTTTTTTCCCTCATTATTTTCATAATTTCGAGTTTGCATTCGTCCTTCAACCGCTGTAAGACGACCTTTTTTTAAATAATTCGCAACGTTTTCAGCCAAGCCCCTCCAAGTAACAACAGGAATAAAATCTGCTTCACGCTGTCCCTGCTGATTGGTAAAGTTTCGATCAACTGCTAAGGTAAATGTAGCAACAGCTACTCCATTAGGAGTATACCGTAATTCAGGATCTTTCGTTAATCGTCCGATCAAAACAACACGGTTTAACATAAGACCTTCCCCCTATTTAACATCTTTTATTACTATATAACGAATGACATTATCGTTGATTCTTAGTATACGTTCAAGTTCAGCAACGAAAGTTGGTTCGGATTTAAAATTTAGAACAAAATAAGTTCCTTCATTATATCCTTTTACTTCATACGCTAAACGACGTTTACCCATTTCATTGAGGTTTTCCACTTCTCCACCATTTTCGCTAATAAGCGTTTGCACTTTTTCTACTAGGCTTTTTAAAGGTTCTTCCTCTAAATCTGGGCGTACTACTAACATCAATTCATATTTGCGCATTATTTCACCTCCTTTTGGACTTAACGGCCCTATAAATAGGGCAAGGAGCGAGGGTTAAACTCGCATTATGCTATTATATCATTATTAGATACTAATGGCAATAAATACATCTTTTTTAGTTATGATAAAGTTAAACATTAAACCTAAAATGCATAATATCTCCATCTTGTACGATATACTCTTTTCCTTCCAAACGTAAAAGTCCTTTTTCTTTTACTTGTACCATGGAGCCTTCACTTACCAATGCTTGATAAGAAACAACTTCAGCACGGATGAATCCCCGTTCAAAATCCGTATGAATGACGCCTGCTGCTTGTGGAGCTTTTATTCCTTGTTTAACAGTCCAAGCTCTAACTTCTTGTACTCCAGCTGTAAAATAGGTGTTTAATCCTAATAATTGATATGCTGCACGAATAAGTCGATCTAAGCCTGATTCTTTAAGCCCTAATTCCTCTAAAAATAATTGTTTGTCCTCTCCTTCAAGCTCAGCAATTTCTGATTCTACTTTAGCACTGATTACAATTACTTCTGCTCCTTCTTGACTTGCAAAATCCTGTACCTGTTGAACATAAGGATTTTCTTCGTAATCACTCACTTCATTTTCACTTACATTTGCAATATATAATACAGGCTTCATAGTTAGTAAATGGAAGTTTTTTGCTATTTTCATTTCTTCATCATTAAAATCTATACTTCTAGCTGGCTGATCACTCTCAAGTACCTCTTTTATTTTTTCTAGTACCTCTAATTCAGCAGCGTTTTTTTTATCCCCGCTCTTCACAACCTTTTTAACCTTATCAACTCTTTTTTCAATCGATTCTAAATCAGATAGGATTAATTCCAAATTGATTGTTTCAATATCACTGATTGGATTCACCTTTCCCGAAACATGGGTAATGTTTTGATCTTCAAAGCATCGTACCACATGAGCGATCGCGTCTACTTCTCGGATATGTGATAAGAACTTGTTCCCTAACCCTTCCCCACGACTTGCCCCTTTAACAAGCCCTGCAATATCAACAAATTCATATGCAGTAGGTATAAT
Organism: Tepidibacillus decaturensis; assembly: GCA_016841555.1. Taxonomy (GTDB): domain Bacteria; phylum Bacillota; class Bacilli; order Tepidibacillales; family Tepidibacillaceae; genus JAENYW01. Next base: position 12,178 of record JAENYW010000019.1, on the reverse strand, counting down.
ACGCTTAGGTTTTACTATATTGCTTAGTACCTGTAATCGCTCATCAGGTACTTCTACAACTCCAACATTAGGGTCTATCGTACAGAATGGGTAATTTGCTGATTCTGCTCCAGCTTGGGTTATTGCATTAAATAACGTCGATTTCCCAACATTAGGTAAACCGACGATTCCTGTTGTTAATGGCATATACTTCACTCCTTAAGTAAATAAACACTAAAACTAATTATATATAAAGATTTGATTATTTAACAAGTGTAATTAAATATTTTCACTAAATTCACACGTTATCTGCTTCTTCTCCCTTTTTAAGCACTTTCTTTATCCTTTTATCGAATTTACTTCTTGGGATTAATACACTATGATTACAGCCTGTACACTTTATCCTTATATCCATTCCCATTCTAATAATCTTCCAGGCATTTGTACCACAGGGATGCGGCTTTTTCATTTCAACGATATCATTTAATTCATAATGTTTATCCTTCACTTTTCCTTACTCCCTTCAATCTATCTCACTGTTTATAATGTGTCAGTGATGAGGAATTACTTGTTTGTGATAATTGATTGATCGCTTTCATTACTCTTCTAGTCATTATACAAATTTGCTCACTCTGTTTCCATTGTCTTTTCTTTGGAATCTGAATTGGTTCACCAATATATATTTCTACTTTTTTTGGTTTAAAAACATTTCGGTTTTTCGGCATAACTTTATCGGTTCCTTTTATGTATACAGGAATGATTGGGGTATTGGTTTTAACAGCAAAATATGCTGCTCCTTGCTTTATCTCTGTCAGTTCTTTCTCCGATTCCCTTGTACCTTGTGGAAAGATAGCAAGAACCTTTCCTTTTTGTAGTATGTCTATCGACGTTTTTATTGCTTTTATATCTGGTCTGGAACGATCCACTGGAAATGCCCCAAAATAACGTAGTATCCATCGGAAAATAGGATAACGAAAAGACTCTTTTTTCGCCATAAAATATAATTTTCTTGGAAAGCTAACTCCAATATAAATTGGGTCAATATTACTTATATGATTAGAAACAATAATATAAGGTTGTTCCATTGTAATTTGATATGTAGAATGTATTGTTAACCTATTATATACGATAAAAAATAGGCGTAATGTTAATTTAACAATGGTATAAATCATCGCTTCTTCTCCTTTAACTCCCGTTTAAAGCTTTTGAATATGCTGTTTTCTCTATCTTTGGCTATTATATTACTTACTTCCTATTTTGAAAAGGATATAAGATAATCACAGAAAGAACATATAAATTTAAAATACCATATAAAGGATATAAAAAATTTACCAACGTAGAAAATCCTATAAACGTTAAAGGGATAATAGCCAAAATCACAAAAATACTTATGGTACTCGCTGAATAATGCCACTTCGTTTGTAACCGATGTACTAAACTGTGGATATTACTTAATGCAGTTGTATAGATTGCTAACCATAAAATAATGGTCACAATCAGTAGTAGATACGGTCTTTCTAATGGCACAAGGGCAAATAAAGGAATTTCATATTGTTGAACGAACGTCACCCTTATTAATGCTTCATTCATTAGTAAGGCAACTACACCTAAAAATACTGCTGCAAAGATTCCCCCTATATAAATATCTTTTACTGAATCAACTCTTTTCCCCATTGTTGATAGCACTCCTAATAGGGATATAACGTTTAACGCTGAATAAGTAAGGGCAGATGGCCATACTTCTAAGTGAGAGTGAATATATTCTCCCGATAGCCCATGATGGTGTAATGCATATTGATAAGGTACATAAATTAATATGATTAGTAAGAATGGAATGACCATACTATTTAAGCCAATCAGTCCGTTTACACCCTTTAGCATGACAAGCCAGACTGTTATAGCAAGTATTCCAACTCCGATAATAAATGAGATGTTCCATTGTTCAAAGGTAGCTCCACTTCCTGCAAACATCACCATAGAGCCAGAAAATAAATATAAGAAAATAAACCCATCAAAAATCTTTGCTAAGAACTTCCCCATTAATATTTCCAACACTTGATAGTAATTTTCTGTTTTATGTTTATAGCTTATCCAAACAATTAATATACTACTTAACCCAAATAAGAGCATAGATAGTGTAATACCATTGACACTCTGTATTCCATATGAACTAAAAAACTCCCATATTTCCCTGCCTGAAGCAAATCCTGCACCAATTGTTGTCCCAATAATGGTTAATCCTAATTTCAATCCATTTTCGATCGCTTTTATCAATGGTACTTCACTTCCCCCCAAAAAAACAGCTCTTGTCTATGTATATTTCCTGTAATATCCACATATACTAGAAATATTAATGTAAATGGAGGAGAATATGAATTTTTTAAGGAAAAAACAACTGTTTAAAAACATTGTTAATTTTAGTGACTCCAATGCATTTCAATCTGTATTTGAATCTATTAATCAAATGATGAATCAATTTATATACGATCACTGGATTGTGTTATGCATAGGTACAGATCGTTCAACAGGGGATGCTCTAGGTCCTCTTATCGGGAGCAAATTAAAACTACTAGAATCTAATTTTTTTACTGTCTTAGGAACATTAGACTCTCCTGTTCACGCACTTAACTTACAGGAGAAGATTGATTTCATTCAAGCAACTTATCCAACATCAGGTATCATTTCAATTGATGCTAGCTTAGGGAAAGTTAGTAGTGTCGGAACCATTCAGATTATCGAAGGTCCCCTAAAGCCTGGTGCTGGTGTTCATAAGGAATTACCAAAGGTAGGGGATTTTCATATCACAGGTATAGTTAATGTAGGTGGCTTTATGGAGTATTTTGTCCTACAAAATACTAGACTTCATTTGGTAATGGAAATAGCTGATATTATTTATCTTTCTTTAAGTAAAGCAATGAGAATAAATAAACAAAAAAAAGAGAATGTCATCAGTATATAGAAAGTGACATTCTCTTATTATACAATTAATAGCCCTTTTTTTATTATCTCTACTTGCAGATGATGTCCATGAAAGATTTCACCATCTGCTTGACTGAAATTTTTTTTAGAGGCACTTATTTTCATTTTTTTTCCTTTCAGTACTTTTACCATTGGATAATAAATATGTTTACCAAAAAATATAGTGGGAAAGAGCATAATAAACTTCATATGGCTAATATCCTTTATAATGCAAATATCTAAATATCCATCATTATTTTTCGCTTGTGGGCAGATAGCCATACCTCCACCATAATAACGATGATTCGCAGCAGCAATGAGCCATACCTTCTCATACGATTTTTTCTCATCATCTACTTGCATTTCAATTGTAAAAGGTCGAAAGACTATTAATGCTTTTATTACACCATAAACATAAACTAATTTACCTATATAGCTTTTTAAAATAGCTTGATTCGCGTAATAAGCAACCAAACCATCAAATCCCATGCTTGAAACATTGATAAAATAACGATTATTCATTTTTCCAATATCTATTTTACGTATGTTCAGTTCTAATATTTTCTCTAGAGCTGAAATTGGATCCATTGGTATCCCTATTTCTTTAGCATAATCATTTCCTGAACCCGCAGGAATATATCCAACTGGTATGATAGATGGGTGTAAGCCATTTATCACTTCATGAATTGTCCCATCACCACCTACAGCCACAACAACGCATATTCCTTTATTATTTTTAAACTCCTTAGCTAATTCTATCGCATGCTCTTTATATTCTGTATAATGTACCCTATATAATATCTCTCTTTTCTTTAAATAGTTTTCCATAGCAGAAAAAATTTTTAGGGACTTTCCGTTGCCAGAAACAGGGTTAACAATAAAACAAATATATTTATTTGAACAATATTCTTTATTCATTCCCTTCATCATTTTGCTCATTTTTATCTTCACTCTTCATTGTGCACTTTCCTGTAAAATCAGCACCATCTTCTATTACAATACTTTCTACTGAAATATCTCCTTTTACTTTACCACTTGCTTTAATTTCTAATTTCCCTTTACAATCTAATGTTGCATAGGAAACTCCAGCAACGATCATGTTTCTAGCAATTAATGTTCCTTTGACATTTCCTCTCTCTCCAATAATGATGTCTCCTTGTGTTGTCATCTCTCCATTAAATATTCCATCAATTCGAATAATACCTACTGCTTGAATGTTTCCTTCAAAATTAGTGCCTGGTCCAATTACTGTGTCAATATCATCTACATTTACTTTTTGATTCTTATTTTTAAACATTGCTTCCATCCCTTTCGTATCATTTATTTATAGTTTTAAGAATACCCCCTCTCAACAAGATAAGTAGGGGGCATTTTTACTCTCATAATCACAATGCTTCTAATACTATGATTTCATAAATAACATTTTATTTATCTAATTAAACTCTTTTGGGTTAAGACCCTCGCTTCTATAAGCGGGATCTAATCAGGTGGGGTAGACTCCCCATCTGATTCCCCGATGTTCAGCTAGCTGAACGAGTTCACTTTAAATAATTTATTGGATTAACTGGTTTTCCGTTTATTCGAACCTCATAGTGCAAGTGAGGTCCTGTGCTACGACCAGAACTTCCCATATACCCAATCAATTGACCTTTTTTTACAAAGTCCCTTGCTTTGACAATATTTTTAGAATTATGCCCGTATACCGTTTCATATCCATTACCATGATTTATTTGAATCACATTTCCATACCCACTTCTTTTACCAGAAAAGGTTACCACGCCATCAGCTGTTGCATACAATGGGGTTCCATATGTATTAGCTATATCTAAACCGTCATGAAATTTTGTACGCCTAGTAAATGGGTCCTTCCGATAACCAAATCTCGAAGTAAATCTTCCCACTGTTGGATAAATAGAGGGAACAGATGATAATGTCTCATTTTTATCTTCAATTAACTTTATTAATTCATTTAAGGATTCTTTTTTTTCTGGGACAGCTTCCTTCAATAACTCTACAGTCTCTTTCGTTTCTTCCACCTTTAATGTACTAGCTATTACTTTATCTTTTTCCTGTAATGCAGTCAAAGCATCTTGATTTTGTTTTGAAAAGTAGCTTTTTGTAGGATCAAAGCCGTATTCTGCTCGAATTTTTCCTTCTAAATCTTGCATTTCTATCATTTTTTCTTTTAATGATTTGATATCTTGATTGATGGTCAAATAATCCTTCGAATAAGCGTCAATAATTACCTGATTTTTATCCATCGTTATTTTTAAAGAATCATATTGATTTTTTAACAGTGTATAATTATATGTCCACAAAAACGCGTACATTAAAAATAGAATAAACGCAGTCGAAATAAATCGAATAAGTAGAATTGGAATTTTAATTGATTTTGGTCCCTGTTCTGTATGTGGAATAATCATTACTGTAAAAAAAGATTTTTTTTTCATGGTACACCTCGCAGGAAAAGTTTGTCTATATATTTATTCGTTATCTATTCTCTTTTTCCTGCACCATTTGTCGTTTTATCGCAAAAAAACCTGATAATTTTATCTTTGGTTTCAACAAAACCCCCACCAATACATTAGGAGGGGGTCAAAATAACAGTATTTAAGTTTTATCTAGACAATCTTTATCCGGATTAAGACCTTCGCTCTTTAGGGTTTTTTTGCCTCTTCAATAGCTATTAACTCATCGCTAGATAGTTTATAATTTGAATTACCTTTAGAAAGTGGTTTTGCATATGTATTAGATTGACCACGGTTATATATGCTTGTTAGGACAATACCATTTTCGTTATCATCTAAAAAAGCAACGGAAAAACTTAAATCATTTCCTTCTTCTCCAAATGCGTTATAGCGAACCACTCCTACTCTTCCCTTCATCCATTTTATTTTTTCTACTATTTTCTTTATTTGTTCTTCACTTTTCTCAATCGTAGTCTTCATACTTTCCGTTTCTTCACTATATTTTATAATAGCTTGTTCTAAGTTATGTATTTGTCCACCTCGTGTAAAACGATTAAATCTTTTCTTTATTTTGTTCAATTTCATACTCAATATAATATTCCAGATAATCAATAGAATAGAAGCTCCCAATAACACTAGGATAATGTATGGTGTGTTTTGATTGATTATGTTCAATATAATTCTCTCCTTTTAAGTGTTTTACTTTTTTTATACAATTCTTTTTACTTCAATATTTGTGTTATCCATTCGATGATTATTAGTCCGATTGGAGGAATAATCATCGCTGGCAACATATTTCCTACATTTATTTTTTTAATTTCTAATATATTAATTGCAATAGCAATAATTAATATACCTCCAGTAGCTGTTATTTCTATAATTATAGCATTTAAAAGTTCTTGTCCAAATATCAAGTGAATATTTCTTGCCATTACCGTTATTAGTCCTTGATAGATAAATACAGGCACAGCAGAAAAAATAACTCCAATCCCTAAAGTAGATGCAAAAATAATCGCTGAAATTCCATCTAACATTGCTTTTAAGTACAGAAGTCTATGATCGAGATTCAAACCACTATTTAAAGCTCCTAATACTGCCATAGCACCGATGGTATAAACTAAAGTTGTCGTAACAAATGCGGTAGCTACACTTCCTTTATTATTGCCTACTCTCTTTTCAATCCATTTTCCCATTTTTTCCAATCTATTTTCTATGTTCAGCACTTCTCCGATTACCCCACCTAATACTACGCTTATAATAACCAGCAAGAAGTTTTCTGTTTTTAAAGCCATTTCTATCCCTTGAATAAAGACAACTAACGCAATTCCCTGCATAACAGTTGTTCTAATTTTTTGTGGGATATTTGAAAGGAAGCTTCCAATCAATCCTCCAATAATAATAGCAATAGTATTAATAATTGTTCCTTCTAATACCATTATTCACACCCTTTTCTCCTTATTTTTTTTTATTGTTATGAAAATTAAAGTAAGTAAAAAATAAAAACAACCTTTAAGGTTGCTTTCGTTTATATTATTGAACGTCAATCAATTCTAATATTCTTTCTAGGTCTTGATCATTTAAATACTCTATTTCTATTTTCCCTTTGTTTTTACCCTCTTTTATTTTTACAGATGTTTGAAATCTGCTTCGTAATTTTTCTTCAATTTGCTTTAGTATTGTATTTTGCATTGTCACTAATTGTTTTGTTTCACGTGAAACATTATCTTTAAATTTTTTAATCTTCTCTTCTAGTAATCGAACACTCCAATTTTCAGTAATCGCTTGATTAGCAAAATATAGTTGGTCTTTTTCATTTTCCAATGTAATTAATGTTCGTGCATGTCCCATGGATATTTTTCCATTATTGACTTCATCAAGTATTTTATCGGGTAATTGTAATAAACGAATATGGTTTGCAATATTTGGCCGGCTTTTTCCTAATTTCATTGCCAATTCCTCTTGTGTTAGATGAAAAAGATTCATTAATTTTATATAAGCATTTGCAATTTCAACAGGATTCAAATCTTCACGTTGTAGATTTTCAATCAATGCAATTTCCATTACTTGTTGATCACTAAATTTTTTAATAACAGAAGGAACCGTTTCTAGGCCTAGAGCTTTTGTTGCTCGCCACCTTCGTTCCCCTGCCACTATTTCATATCCATGTAATGATTCCCTTAAAACAATAGGCTGTATTACACCATGCTCTTTTATAGATGCTACTAATTCAGCTAAATGTTCCTCGTGAAAATTCTTTCTTGGTTGGTAAGGGTTCGGCCTTATCTTGTGCACATCAATATCAGAAACCTTGTCACTTTCATCAATATCCATCGTAGGGATTAAAGCTTCTAAACCTCTTCCTAGACGTTTACTCATTTTCAGCCACTTCCTTCGCTAAATCAATATACACTTCAGCACCCTTAGATTTTGGGTCATAGGATACGATTGATTTGCCATGACTTGGTGCCTCACTTAGGCGAACATTTCGCGGTATAATAGTTGAATACACTTTGTCTTGAAAATATTTTTTTACTTCATCTGCCACTTGAATACTAAGGTTGGTTCTTGCATCAAACATCGTTAATAATACGCCTTCAATACCAAGACTTGTATTTAAATGTTTTTGTACTAACCGAATGGTATTTAATAATTGACTTAATCCTTCTAAAGCATAATATTCACATTGTATTGGAATCAATACATTATCAGCAGCTGTTAATGCATTAATCGTAAGAATTCCCAAGGAGGGAGGACAATCAATAATCACGTAATCGTATTGATCTCTTACAATATGAATCGCTCTTTTTAATTTCACTTCTCTTGAGATTGTAGGAACTAATTCTATTTCAGCACCAGCTAATTGAATGGTAGCTGGTATAACATCTAATCCCACTGTATTTGTACTTATTATCGCATCTTCCATAGATATATCATTAATTAATACATCGTATATACAATATTGAACATCAGCTTTATTAATCCCAATACCACTTGTTGTATTACCTTGAGGGTCAATATCTACTAATAGCACTTTTTTTCCTAGTTGTGCTAAACTAGCACTTAAATTGACGGATGTCGTTGTCTTTCCAACTCCACCTTTTTGATTGGTAATAGCAATTACCTTCCCCACTAATTTCCACCTCTTTCAACCAATTACCACTATCGTGAAATAAAACTATCATTATATGAATAGATTGGTAGACTATCCATTATGCAGTTATTCATAAAAATTAATCTTTTACTATAGTTTCTGAAGTAATAGAATTCAGAATAATAAACTATATAAATATATCGAATAAATTGAATAAGAAACTTAAACGATTATCAATAGAAGCTTTTATTATTGTATCCTATTTAATAAACAATGAATAGATAAAATTAATAAGTATTATTAATGAACTAACTAAAAATGAAATAACGTCTTATAAATAATGCCATATTACGCTTCATTATCTAAATCAATTTGTTAAATAAGTGGCGAGTAAACTCGATCAGCTAGCTGAACACCGGGCAATCAAATGGGGAGTCTACCCCACCTGATTTATATCACACCTATAGTTGAACCTAACACAGGATGGGATGGTAAAATATATTACCCCTTTATTATCTTATCTCTATTTTGGAATCTTAATAAGAAATTCATAATAATCTTCCCGATCATTCTCATCTATTTCTATCGATAAACCAGTTTGTTTAACCATGTCTATTGATTGACGAATAGTATTCATCGCTATTCTAAGATCCCTAGAAAAAGCAACTCTTTTTGGTTTTGTTCTATCATCATTTTTTTCAGTCAATTTATCTAAATATTGTTTAATTCTAATTTCTGTTTGTTTGACATTAAATTCTTTATCTAATATTTCAGCAAGAATTTTTTCTTGAACGTTGTAATCATGCAAGGATAATAGTGCACGAGCATGTCTCTCTGTTATCTTTCTGTTCATTAAAGACTCTTGTACTGGGTGAGAGAGATTTAACAATCTTAATTTATTTGCAATTGTCGATTGACCCTTCCCTAAGCGCTGTGCAAGACTCTCCTGAGTTAGACCATGAATTTCTATCAACTTCTTGTAAGCAGAAGCTTCTTCAATCGCCGTTAAACCTTCTCTTTGTAAATTTTCAATTAAAGCAATGGATGCAGTTTGTGCTTCATTATAATTTTTAATAATTGCAGGAATAGTATCTAATCCAAGTACCTTTACCGCACGCCATCTTCTCTCTCCAGCAATAATCTCATATCCATTATCGGTTAATCGAACAATGATTGGTTGAATAATTCCGTGAGTTTTAATTGTTTGACTCAACTCAATAATTCGTTCATCATCAAAAACGGTTCTAGGCTGATATGGACTAGGAATAATTTTATCTACCGGAATTTCCTTTACTTCTTTTGATTCATTATCATTAAAACCTAACATACGTGAAAAATGTTCTTTCATATTGCCCACACCACCTACTTTTTGATTCAACATAAAGTAATTCTACTTGTTTTTTGTAATTCCTGCCTATAAATAAAAAATGCAGAATTTAAATTTATTTAAAAGTGTTTCACGTGAAACACTTTTAAATAATAGGACTTCTATTAGGTATACCTGGTTTCCTAGGGTACTTATTTGGCGTATTGTTTACTTTTTCTATAAAAAAAATGGTTCTATTCCCATGATGATTAGGTAATTCAAGTTGCACCCTATCTACAAGATTAGCCCCTAATAAATGTATCGCGCGTCTTGCTTCAGCTTCTTCCTCATATGCGTTAGCTCCTTTTAAAGCAACCATTAAACCACCAACCTTAACATACGGCAAAGCTAATTCAGCTAATATATTTAATCGTGCAACAGCTCGTGAAATAGCAATATCATATGTTTGTCTATACTTATTATTATGGGCAAGTTCTTCCGCTCTACTATGAATAGAAAAAATATTGTCCAAATGTAAGTCTTTAATAACAACATCTAAAAAAGTAAGTCTTTTCTTTAATGAATCTAACAATGTTACCTTTAATTCAGGAAAACAAATTTTAAGAGGAATACTTGGAAAACCTGCTCCTGATCCAATATCAACGATTCTTTGATTAGTAAAAGAAATATGAAAAGCAGGAGTAATTGAATCAAAATAGTGCTTGATTAATACTTCCTCTGGCTCTACAATTGCAGTTAAATTCATTTTTTGATTCCATTCTATTAATAAATCAAAAAATAATTCAAATTGCTGCAACTGTTTATCAGTGCAAATTATTTGATGGGTTTCTAATAGTTTTTGTAACTTATTTTTCATATACCCTGTCTCTCCAACTCTTTTTTACCTTGTTCAATATAAAGTAATAACATAGATATGTCTGCTGGACTTACTCCTGAAATTCTTGATGCTTGACCTATATTCATCGGTTGAATTTTATCTAATTTTTCCCTAGCTTCAATAGATAGACCATTAATCTTACCATAGCGAATCCAAACAGGAATTTTTTTAGATTCTACCTTCTTCATTCTTTCTACCTGTTGAAGCTGTTTTTCAATATATCCTTCGTACTTTATTTCAATTAATACTTGTTCCTTTACAACTGAATCAATTTCAACAGGGGAAGGAGACATCATATCTATATGCTTATAGGTGATTTCTGGTCTCTTTAGTAAAATAGCTAAACTAACTGCATTATTCAGTTCACTAGTACCCGCTTCTTTTAAAATCGCTTGAACTTCTTTTGTTGGCTTTACTTTTTCTTGTTCTAGTCGAGTCTTTTCAAGATAAATCTTTTCTTTCTTTTCCTTGAAGCGTAAATATCTTGCTTCATCTATTAAACCTATCTGATATCCAATATCACGAAGTCTTATATCAGCATTATCCTGTCTTAGAAGTAATCGGTATTCTGCTCTAGATGTCAATAATCGATAAGGTTCATTTGTCCCCTTCGTGACTAAATCATCAATTAATACCCCGATATACGCTTGTGAGCGATCTAAAATAACTGGATCTTTTTTTAAAACCCTTAGTGCTGCATTAATTCCTGCTATTAATCCTTGCCCAGCCGCTTCTTCATACCCCGAAGTACCATTTAGTTGTCCAGCAGAATATAAATTTTTTATTTTTTTGGTTTCTAACGTAGACCATAGTTGTGTAGGTATAATCACATCATATTCAATCGCATAACCTGGTCTCATTATTTCGGTATTTTCTAACCCATCAATTGAGCGAAGCATATCCAGTTGAACGTCTTCTGGCAAACTAGTAGATAATCCTTGAACATACATCTCTTTTGTATATTCTCCTTCTGGCTCAAGAAAAATTTGATGCCTTGGTTTGTCGTTAAAACGAACAACTTTATCCTCAATGGAAGGACAATATCTTGGACCAGTACCTTCGATAGTACCAGAAAACATGGGTGCACGGTAAAGGTTATTATTAATAATTAAATGGGTATGAAAATTGGTATAGGTTAGCCAGCAAGGAATTTGATCCAGTCGATACTCCGTTGTATCAAAGGAAAATGAATGTGGAATATCATCGCCAGGTTGAATTTCCATCTTTGCAAAGTCTATGGTGTCTTTATGTACTCTTGGCGGAGTTCCTGTTTTAAAACGTACCAAATCAAGCCCTAATGCTTTTAAATGCTCTGATAGTTTCACAGAAGGCTGTTGATTATTAGGACCACTCTCATAAGTCAAATCACCTATGATTATTTTTCCTCTTAAGGAAGTGCCTGTTGTTAATACGACCGTTTCACTATAATATTCTGCACCTGTGTTAGTAACAACCCCTTTAACAATTCCATCTTCAAC
>JAENYW010000018.1 GCA_016841555.1 Tepidibacillus decaturensis | reverse complement strand
CCACTTCTACCTCTGGGTTATTTAATGCTGCGCGAAAAACATTCCTTCCTATTCTTCCAAAACCATTAATTCCTACTTTAATCATGTTATTGCTCCTCCTTTAGTTTTTAAATCTTTATTTATGTTAATTTTTATAACAAGCGAGTAATGAAACATTTAAAACAAAGAGAGCTTTTACTTCATGTACTTCAATATTTCCCTTGCAGCTCCCTCATCGGTAACTAATATCTGTTGATAATAATGCTTTAATACAGCCATAATTGCTTTCGCCTTACTTTCTCCACCTGCTACAGCAATAATATTCGGAATTGCTTCTAAATCATCAAGCTGAATACCAATCGTATCTGTTTTATGTACTATATTTCCTTGTTGGTCAAAATAATAGCCAAACGCTTCTCCAACTGCCTTCTTTTCTTTAAGATGGTGAAATATTTCTTTAAAAATCTTCCTTCTTTTTGCCATGGTAATAGCATCCCCTATCCCATGAATTACAATTCGAGCTGACCTTAGCACTTTTAGATATTCTTGAATATACTCTTCTTTTAGCATTGACCTATACGTCGTTTCACTTAGTTGATCAGAGGCATGAAGCAAACGATAGGAGGCACCTGTTTTTTTAGCCATAATAGATACCAATGTGTTTGCTAAATATTCATGTTGCTCCCCAATTCCTCCACGCGCTGGAACAAATAACACAGATGGTAATGATAGATGGTCAGGCATCATAGTAGCAACCTCCGCCACCGTTGAACCGCCTGTAACCGTGATAACATCATTCTCTTTGACAAATTCTTTAATTAATTGTGCTACTGCCTTTCCCATTTCCTTTTTAACTAATTCATTTGTATCTGAATTACCTGGTACTACAATAACGCGTGAAATCTTAAGTTTTCTCTCCAGTTTTTTTTCTAATTCGTTTAATCCAAATATTTTTTTAATATATGGAGATACTTCTTGTAGAACAACATATCCTTCGTCACTTAATTTCATTCCAATTGTTTCAACTTCAATTAGACCCTGATTTTTTAAAAAATCAACCTCTGCTCGCAAAATTCTTTCTGTTAATTTTAAGGATTGAGCTAAATTCCTTCTGCCAATAGGCTGCATTAGAGATATATGATGTAAGATTTTATATCTTTTTTGCATGGTATCTAGTATGTCTGGTGTTAGCTTTAATTGAAGTTGAAGTAAATCCAAGTTAATACTCTCCCTTGGTCTAATTTAGTCCCACATTTACTTATTATGTCCCACGAATAATAAAAAAAATTCATTCCTTCATTTATCTTACTAGTAAATGAAGGAAATGGCAATAAAAAAATTTGTTTTTTGATAAACCTTACTATTCAAATCTTTTTCGTTTGGAAGATGACCATATCTCTAACTCATCGCGATATTTTGCAACTGTTCTGCGAGATATTTCAATTCCTTTTTCCTGAAGTAATTCAGTAATTTTTTGATCGGATAAAGGTTTCCTTTTATCCTCTTGATTAATCATTTCTTCTATCATTTTTTTCACATTTTCTGCAGACGTACTTTCTCCATCCTCTGTATTTAATCTAGTAGTAAAAAAATATTTTAATTCAAAGGTACCTAAAGGTGTTTGTACATATTTTTGATTAACCGCTCTACTAACAGTAGATTCATGTACTTCAATTTCATCTGCAATCTGTTTAAGGGTTAAAGGCTTTAATAGGTTATTTCCAAAAAAATTCCTTTGATGATGGATAATTGCCCTTGTTACTTTGTAAAGCGTATTTCGTCTTTGATCAATACTTTTCATCAACCATTTTGCTGTTTGGTACTTATCCATAATATATTTTGAGGCTTCGTCATTATTTTGTTTTTGTATATATTGATAATAGGTATTATTAATGTTTAATCTAGGTACTAATGTATCATTAACGATAATTATAAATTCTCCATCCACGTTTTCTACCATCACATCAGGAACGATATATTTAGGAGAGCCTTTATGAAAGTCCATTGCAGGCTTAGGATTCAATGTTTTGATAAAATCACCTAATTGCTCTACCTCCTGTACCGTTATATTAAGCTTTTTGGCTATTTTAGATAGCTTCCTCTCTCCAAGATCATTTAAATGGTGTTTTACTAATTCAATTGCTAGATGATCTAATGTATTCATATACTGAAGCTGAATGAGTAATGTTTCTTGCAAATCTCTTGCACCAACCCCGATTGGTTCAAAGGATTGTAGTATTTTCAAACCATTCTCAACTTCTGTTAAGGGTAATTGAAAATGATCAGCAATTTCTTGAAGTGTAATCTTTAAATAACCTGATTCATCAAGTGACCTTATCATAAATTGAACAACTTCATATTGCGTGTTATCAAGGGATAGAAATCGAGCTTGTTCAAGAAGGTACTCTTCTAACGTTTCCTGTGGTGATGCAATGGTATCCCAGACATTCGATTCCTTATCATGATTTATATGCTTGTTATTTGATCGATGGACGTTCTGATAAAGAAAATCAAAGCGTTCAAATTCCTTATCCTCTATATCAAAAACAGGATTGTCAATCATTTCATTATGAAGATACTCCGTTAATTCAATCGCAGAAAATTGCAATATAGTGATTGCTTGTCGCAATTGTGGCGTCATTACTAATTTCTGTGTCTGCTGCTGATAAAGGCCATAACCCAGTTGCATAAACATCATCCTCATATCTTGATTAACCTAACTCAAAGTTGTATAATGTAATTTGCAGTTCTTTTTTTTGCGCCCGTAGCTCAGCTGGATAGAGCACTGGCCTCCGGAGCCAGGTTTTGCGGGGGTTCGAATCCCTTCGGGCGCACCATTATTATTAATTGATTATTCTTATTTACTTGAACGTCTCCTCGCCTTTAGGCGAGGTTTTATTTAGGAGATAATAAGATTCTCCTGTTATTACCTACATAAGTACTAAGACAGCTTTCTCTTATGTTTATTTTATCACTTTAAGGATAAAATAAAATAAGAAAATGTTTTACACTTTTTTTGTTTGACCTTTTTTGACCTTTGATGTATGATGTGTCTAGAATCTACATATATTGTCTTAGAGAATGAGAGGAGGATTTTACATGAGTTATTATGTACCTATGGTCATCGAACAAACCAATCGCGGAGAAAGAGCTTACGATATTTATTCCCGATTGTTAAAGGATCGAATTATTTTTTTAGGAAGTCCAATTGACGATGTTGTATCTAATTCCATTATTGCACAGCTTCTATTTCTAGCAGCGGAAGACCCTGAAAAGGATATACATTTATATATCAACAGTCCAGGTGGATCGATTACTGCAGGAATGGCAATATATGATACCATGCAATTTATTAAACCTAGTGTATCCACTATAGCAGTTGGAATGGCAGCATCTATGGGAGCTTTTTTACTAACAGCTGGTGCTAAAGGGAAAAGATTTGCTCTTCCAAACAGCGAGGTAATGATTCATCAACCACTTGGAGGAACACAAGGGCAAGCTAGTGATATTGAAATCCATGCACGCCGTATTGTAGAAATGAAAAAGAAATTAAATCAAATTTTATCTGAACGTACTGGTCAATCACTGAAAAAAATTGAAAAGGATACAGACCGCGATAATTTCTTATCTGCCGAGGAAGCAAAGGAATACGGCTTAATTGATGAAATTATTACATCACCTAAGTAATCTGTTTAAAGTA
Organism: Tepidibacillus decaturensis; assembly: GCA_016841555.1. GTDB lineage: Bacteria > Bacillota > Bacilli > Tepidibacillales > Tepidibacillaceae > JAENYW01. The sequence goes on along the minus strand of JAENYW010000018.1, from coordinate 17,518 downwards.
ACCAAAGGGAATAGGCGCATGAATAATACATGCGCCTCTCAATATGCGGTATCGCATATGGCTCTTCTATGATTATCTCCCCTGGAAATTATTCTCCAATCAAGTTTGACTTTTGTAACATTCTTCTAACTATCACCATTACCTCAGCTCTTGTAATAATGTCTTCCGCCCTTATATTTTTACCATTACCAATGATAATACCATTTTTTATGCTGATTGCTACCGATTTTTTTGCCCATTCATTTATCTTATTGCTGTCTTTGTATCCTTCTAATTGCTTTTCTATTTCTTCTTCGCTTATCTGGGTATTCATCTTGGCTAATGCCATTGCCCGTGCCATTATTGTCATTGCTTCTTCTCGTGTTATTTTTCTATTGGGTTCGAACCTGTTGTTTCCTGTTCCTTTTATTAGTCCATATTCATTTGCTATATATACTGCGTCGTAATACCAATCCGTTTTCTTTACGTCGTCGTATATTTCCCTTCCTGTACCTGTTCTCATTAATCCCAGTCCCTTTACTATAATTGTAGCAAATTCACCTCTGCTTATTTCCTTGTCTGGTGCAAAGTTTTCTTCGTCTATCCCGTTTATTATCAGTCTTGACCCCATGTCGTTTATTGTTTCCTTTGCCCAATGGTTTTCTACATCTTTAAAGGATTTAGGACTCCATATGATTGAGTAAGTACTGTTGGTTAAGCTGTTTATTATTGCATAATATTTTCCGTCTTTTTCAGCTATCTTGGTCGGTACGTGAGAGAGGGTTCCATTTTCATACACTACTACTCCTGTAGTTATCTTCTGCGGGTCTATTCCTTCTGGTATGGCAATGGTTCTTTCAATGTATCTTTTGAATTTGGATACTTCTATGCTCTTTTCCCCACTTGTACATGTTATATTAAATTCTATCGGGTTTACTACAATTTGATAGTTATTCTTGTTTGCTGTATCCTCTACTATTTTTGCTGTTTCTTGTGGTGATTCTGCCATACTTATATTTATTATTATGTCCTTTAGTTCAACCTGTCCTCCTAATTCCGCCAAAACATTATCTATATTTATCTCTGTGGCGGGTAGTGTATAGGTGACACCTTCTGTTTTTATTTCAAGAACAGCTTCCTTGATTGCCATGTTTTTGACAGTCTGACCATTTAATTGACAAACCTCAACATCTGCATTACCGTTGAAAGGTACTGTAACCACTGCATTATTGCTTTCATTTTCTAATATATCTTTAATTTTTTTATCGTCCAGTATAATTGTTGTCACTATTTTATCTTCTATTTCTGTTATGCTTGCTGTAGCCGCTGTCTCTTCTTTACCATTAATCAGTACATCAACTCCAGTTTCTTCTGTGGGTGTAGTTGGTGTTTCAGTTTCATCGGAACGGCTTTTGCTTGATTTCTTATGAGGCCTTACCATATTGGAGGTGGCCGATGATGGTCCGCTTCCAATAGCATTAACTGCCTGTACCGTAAAGGTATAAGTCATACCGTTGGTCAAACCTGTAACTGTAATCGGACTATCCATAGCACTTCCTGTGATATTACCTGGACTGGAGGTGACTATATATCCAGTGATCTCACTTCCCCCATTGTCAGTGGGTGCAGTAAAGCTGATAATAGCTTGTCCGTTGCCTTCTATTGCTGTGACGTCCGTTGGTGCTGCTGGAACTGTTCTGGGTGTTGCACTCACCTGTGCATCATCAGTAACTCGCTGTTCAGAGTCCAAAGCATTGACGGTAAAGGTATACAAGGTACCGTTGGTCAAGCCAGTTGCATTGTATCCATATACACTATCTGTGACGGATATTCCATTTCCTAGATAGTGATCTCCGCTATATACGGCGTAGGTGACGGTATCAGGAATCTCATTCCAACTCAATATGACGCTTTGGTCAGCTGGTTCCGCAGTGATTATGAATGAACCTGGTTCCGCTATGATGTATTGTTTGGTGGTGATGCCACTGTCGATCATTCCCACCTTCACAGCAATGGCTTTCACTGTCACTACAGTTCCCGGATCTCCAATTAAAGAGATTGATCTATTAAATTTATTGCTATCAGTAGTAGGCTCACTTCCATCTAAGGTATAATATATAGTTGCACCGTTGGTCGCTGTGGTCAATGTTACTTTTGTCCCAGAAAATATACTTTCTTCTATCGGGTTTACCTTAGGGGATGCTACCATTCCTGCTGGCACAATATTTCCAATTGTAGAACCCGTTGCTGAGATCAATTGATAGTTGTTTGCATCGGCTCCTCCCAGTTCAAGTCCTGTTACAGTTACATTTTTGTTATTGCCTATATTTGCATCAGAAAAGACGGCAGTTGCCTCTGTAATCTTTACATAGACCTCATCACCCGCAGCTTTCCAGCTTAGTGTTATACTTGAAATCGTTGCCGCTGCCGAGCCATCATATACTTTGTCGCTTATCACAATATTGCTCACAGCTATATTCTTTTTTTCGATGTCTGCAGTAAGGGTCGGCTGCATTAGATCATAATACATGGCGTCTGTACCTTCAAGGGCGTATCCGCTAACTGTTACACTTTTATTGCTTCCTGTATTTTTATCTTCGAATTGCCCTACCACTGCGCTTGTCATCAGTGTCACATCGTCACCAGTCGTTATGCTTCCTGCCAAGGTTCCACCCGTGACTTCCGCATCAGTAGTTCCGTCATAATCTTTACTGGCTGCGCCTGCTCCTGTAACTGTCAGTGTACTTTTAGGCTGGATGGTATAATGTAATGTGGCAATGGAGCTGTCGGCATAGCCAGCTTCTGTTCCATAAACCTTTAATATCACTATATCTCCTGGATTTCCTGTGATGGTAACTGTTTCGCCATTAATTATATCATTATCGGCACTGGTGGGATTCTCCGGTGCAACTCCAACTCCCACTGTATAGTAGAGTGTAGCTCCGGGATTACCTGCTGTCGTCAACGTCACAGCTGTTCCTTTTTTAATGACAGTATAATCTGCAATGTCAGCTGTAGGGGTTGTAACTGCACCTAAGGATGTTATATTTCCGGTGGTCGTATAGTCACCGCTGGCAAGGGTGTAATTGGTTTTATCACTGCCACCCAGTACCAGCCCTGTTACGGATACCTGTTTCCCGTGTCCTACCAAAGCATCTGCAAAGGTTGCTACGGCCGGTGTTGTCGTATAGTCAACAGCGACATCCTCTCCATCCACTTTCCCCGTCAAGGTTACACTGGTTATTGTGGCGGTAGTGTTTCCGTCGTAAGCTTTATCAGCAATGGTGACGCTGTCTATGGATACTGTTCTTGCTGTAATATTTCCGACAGCGGTTCCGGTGGCAGATACGCTATAGTTGGCACTATCTACTCCAGTCAGCTGAATGTTGCTTACCGATACGGTCTTACCTGTTCCAATATTAGCGTCCACATCGTAGGTTGCAGTTGCTAGAGGGACATTTACAGAGACATCATCCGAACCCACTATTCCACTGTCGATGCTGATACTTGTGACTGTCGCATCCGTATTTCCGTCATATATTTTATCTTCAATTACAATAGTACCCAGAGTCAGTGGTTTTTTTGTAATATTTGCGGTTTGCGTCAAGGTTGTATTTAGCGTGTAATATTCCGAATCTGTACCCGACAGCGAGTATCCGCTAACTGTCACCGTTTTTACGTTTCCAGCTGTTGCTGTGATAAAGGAGGCGCTTGGGGTTCCTGTAAGGGTTACTGAATCCGTTCCTATTACTCCGCTAAGCCCTGCACTGGTGAAATTAGCCGTTGCATCTGTATTGCCATCGTATTCCTTATCACTGGGTGTGACACCTGTTAATATCAATGCTGTTTGCGATTGAACCGTATAGCTTATATCCGCCACGTTACTGTCCGGCTTACCTGACACTACTGCAATGGCTTTTATTTTAAGTACATCCCCATATGTAAGTGCCGGTAAAGTAATCACACCACCGTTTGAAACTTGCGTAGGTGTTGATGTTGTTGGTTCATCAGGTGTCGCAGCATTCAGAGCCGTCGTATAATAAATTGTCGCTCCGGCTTCGGAAGATAGGGTTATTTCTGCATTCTTCTTTATAGTGCCGTTATTGATGGTTGCATGACCTTCTGGTGTTGTGGCCAAAGGTATCATGTCTATCTTCAAGGCAATACTTACATTTCCTGCTGTATCCTTTACCTGGATGTATATGTCTTTTGCTCCCTCTGTAAGTCCTGTTGGATTTGTTATTGTTGTTTCACCTGCTGTTAATACTGTTCCTGTCCCATCTGTATTAATAGTAGGCTCTGGATTTCCATCACTTACTATACTGTAATAGTACTGTCCGTCCTCGTTTGAAGTAAATTTTACTGTTCCCTCTGTATCACTCGTGCGGTTTACCTCCCCCGCTGTCAGTATTGGCGGTGTATGATCCACAGTAAATGTATCAGTGCTACCTTCACTACGCACACTATCTGTCGTATAGTATTTGTATAATCTATATGTTCCTTCATCCAGTGTACCAGGAAGCTGTACCGTAGACTGATTTGCTGTATAGGTTAAGTCTGTAAATGTTGTATCATCCTTACTAATTTGAAGCTTTAAGTTTGTCATATTGCTAATTGGCGTTAAACTTAATGTTCCCCCCTGCTTAACGAACTGCCCTGATGAAATAACAGGTGCAGTTAAGCCTATATCTAAATAAAACACCGTATTGGTTCCTACAGTCATCGGATTAGAACTATTCGTAACGGCTGTATCCCTTGCAGCTGTTGTTGTGAATTTTTTAAATCCATAAGGCGACACGATGTAGCTGGCATGTAGCGTTGCTTTATCTACTCCGTAATCCCCCGAGGCACTACTGATTTCTTTAAAACCCGTACCTGCATTATCTATCCCTGTTAAATTAATTTCTGCACCTTTCTTATTCCACACAGTCACCCCGTAAACTTCAACTGTGAATGTATCGTCATCGGTAACGGATAAGAGTGTAATAGCTGAAGAGGATTTTGAAATCACTTTTCCAGAAGCATTTACATTTATAGTTCCTTTTGAAGTCTGTATTGCCTTCCCTGACGAAGGATCTGTTTGTTGAACAGTTCCTCCGCTAATATTGATGGTTCCTGCACCGCTATTATATATGGTTTTTCTGGCGGATGAAATTACGGCAGTACCGCTTATATTAATTGTTCCTGTTCCAGTACTTTTTATTGCTGTTGTATTAGTATTGGCATCAGGGGCTGTAAAACTTCCTCCTGAAATATTGAGTGTGCCTGTAGATCCAAAATAAATAGCTTGCCCAGTTGTATTTGCAGATCCTAATCCAACCGTTCCACCCGTAATGTTCGTTGTACCACCTGTAAAGCATGCAATGGTATAGCCATTACTGGCTGTTGATATAATTGTACCACCTGAAAGATTTACTATGCCTCCATTATTACGTACTGCATAGGAGCCAGCCGTAATTGTTCCTGCATTTATATCAGCCGTACCGCTTGCCACGTAAACTCCCGTCGCATTTGTTACTGTTGATGACACAGTAATTTGTGTAGCAGAACCATCAATAGTTACTTTCGATGTTGCTCCCGAAACATAAATAGCTTCAGCATAATTTCCATATGAAGTGTATGCACTGGTATTAGTTATGTGTATATCGGTAAAAGTGACTTGTGCGCCATCCGTAATTGCTAACACATATTGATTATTACCACTGCTTACAACCTTCCCTGTGTATGTAGCGGAAGGTAAACTATTTGTGGTTGAACTAGTAGCGGTTGGGACATACAATGCATTTGTTCCATCCCCAAATTGGATGATGTCTCCGCCGTCGGTTATTGCAATATTAATTGCATCTACAAACGTAGCTTGATCTTCACCTACCTGAGAACCTCCACTTGCACCTTCCCAGACCTGAAAATTTGACCCATTTGCGATAATTCTATGTGTAACCGTTACCTCCGCATTTACTGAAAAAGTGATTCCTAAAAGAATCCCTATCATCATTCCTATTGTAAGTATCGTACTTATGCGTTTGTTAAAAATAGTTTTCATTATCTTACTCCCTTCCAATGATTTATTAGATCAGTGCTAAAAAGCTATCTTATCTTTCAATGATATTGATGATTTCATCAATGGTTATCTGACATAGGCTATCCCATACAAGGGTGTTTCCATGCTCTACCCTGACTGCTTTAAATCGATTGATATCAGCAAGCTCACAGAACCTGGCCGATTGGAGCCTGGGCTTCATATCGTAAATGATTTTATGGTGGTTATTCAGTTCTATTGTTAAGGTATGATTATCATTGGGCAATATTTTTATAATTTTAGACACACTTACCATCCCTTCCTAAAATAAAAAACTCCACTATAATGATCATAGCGGAGTTTTTCAAAAGGATATATTATCGCATGCGATACTTTTTTTGTCGAAGTTTAGATTATTTTCAACTCTACAGCTCTTTTCACCGCTGAGGCTCGTCCAGTTACATCCAATTTACGGTAAATAGAAGTGATGTTTTTCCTGACGGTGACTTCGGCAATGAAAAGTTCTGAAGCGATCTTACGATTGGTTTTTCCTTCTACCACAAGTTGAAGTACTTCCCTTTCACGATTGGTCAGTAAAAGGGCTTGGGCTTTTGTACTATCTAAACGCTTTTGGTGCGCAGAATATTGGTGCGTAAAAGTTATAACTCTATCCAGATACTCATCCTTCTCAGTTTCTTGATATAGGTCTTGCAATAATTCCAGAATTTCTATTCCATATTCTGCAATGGGTAGTATAACGTTATCAGCCTTTCCTATTTCCAGCGCAGCTAAAATAGCTGCTTCTGCTTTTTCCCTACCATACAGCTTGAATTTTGCAATAGCATCCAAAATATAGGCGTGCAAATAACCCAGTTGGTTATTAAAGTGTGAAAAAACCTGCTGCATCTCTTCACAGAATACTTCTAATTTTATATAGTCCTTCTCCAATAAAAGATATTTCCCATAGACAATGTAGTTAAAACCAACGCCTTGGTACAATACTTCACTCTGTTCAATAGCCCCGGACCTTACCCACTTAGGAAAGCTATTATCCCGTCCTGTTATTCCTCCAATGTAGCCCATAGATAAGTCAAAGGCACTACTTAAAATGGAACTGTTGCAGCTTTCTACTTCAATGCTAAAATCATCCATAAGCTCCAGCGCTTCATCAAATCCCCCCCGAGCTACAGACACTCTTGCAAGAATAAGCTTTGCACATACAATAACCGAAACTTGACCCATCGTTTTTGCTTTGTATATTGCCTTGCGGGCATAAAGTTCAGCCCCCTCAATATCACCAATTTCTAGATAGTATTCCCCTCGAAGTAAAGCATCAAAACCCTTTCCGCATCCCCCAGCCATTTCCATGTAGTAAGGAAACATCTCTTCTAATCGCTCCATCGCCCATAGAAATTTCCCTTTTTCACGATAATAGAGATACAAGGAATGAGGGGAGCCAAAGGTAATAATCTTATCTTTATTGGCGATACTGGAATGCCCCTCTAACATCTCATGAGCTTTTGCCATTTTTTCGAGCATTAATGCAGCATCGTTAAAATGGCTATAGGCTCTAATCAATTCGATTTCTCCAGAAATTCGCCTTTTCACCTCAGGAGATATTCTATCATCCTTCTGATAATGCTGCTCCATTTCCGTCAAAAGCTCTGTACCCTTTTCCTTGTCCACATTCGTCACATAGAACCCGATATAGGCAATATAACCGATGGGGTGACGGTATTTCACCTCAACAGGAATATACTCAAATAATTCTAAAATAAACTTGGGATGGTTATCTAATACTTCGACCATCTGGCTTTTCTCAAATTCTATAAGGATCAAATCATATTCCTTGGCCTTTAATAGATATTTCAGCCCAGAGATAATATCACCATGATGAATACACCACTGACCCGACTGCTTATATAAATGATTTATATCCAAAATAGCCGGCTGCTCCTCAAGCCGTTTTTTTAAATAACTGTTGAAAATATTGTGAATTCTATATACCCCGTCCTGTTCATCATAGCGTATAAATGAATTTCCGTAGCTGAGTGTTTGAAGAATCCTTTCTGTTTCCTTGTTGTCGGTCACATATGCCGCCTGCTGTGATGTAAAGCTGTCAAGGACACATAATGATTTCAATGTCAATACTTCCTTGTCCGTATATCTGGACATAACTCCTGTTTCAATCAGCCTTTCCATACTTCTTCCCGGTTCCAGCCTGCCTATTTCGGCATATCTTTGCATGATTAAATAGATAGCCGACACCCAGCCCTCTGATATTTCATAAACCTGTTTTGCGGTTTCATCTGCAATATCATGATTATTTAGTTTAAAATATTCCTTTATTTCATCTCTTGTAACCTCAAACACATCATTTTTTACTAGATAGCAATAGCCTTTTATTCTCAATTCATCTATACTCATTTCAGGCATAGACCTTGAAAGAATGAGAATATGCAATCCGTCTATATTTGCCCGTACAATCCTCTCAATCAACCTGTCAAGCTCAGGAGAATGAGCAAAATGGTAGTCGTCAATGACCAATATGGTATTCGTCAAATAGGTATAATCTTCAATTATTTTTAATATCCTATCTCTTTGGGGGGTATCAAGTGGGAAACCTAAAGAACGAAGCTGTTTACCAATCTCAGGTTTTATTTTTGCCAATTGTCGTGCGAAAGAATCCCATATATATTGAGGGGATACCTCATCAGTTTCAACAGACAACCAGATATATTTTGCTTTTACTTCATGAAGGAATTCTTTAGCTGATGTGGTTTTACCATAACCCATGGCAGCTACAGCCACTGTTAGCGGATAAACAAATATGTTGTTAAATTCTGAACTAATCTGCTTGCGCTTTAAAATATGCTGTTGTGTTGGCATAACCCATTACTCCTATAGCAACAAAATACGACATTTTTCTTATATTATATCATTTCTAAGCATATAAAGGTTATAGCTCCTTGGTAGCATATAATGTAATCTCTTATTATCATAATCTAGAGACACGATTGAATTAAACTATTTTCCATTCCTCTCAAAATTATATAAAGGTGTACTTAAATATCTTTCTCCAGTACTCGGTGCAATGACTACAATGTTCTTCCCTTTCCCTAAGCGCTCTGCTAATTTTCTTGCTGCAAAAATGGCCGCACCTGTAGAAATCCCACCTAATATTCCTTCATTTTTTGCAATATCTCTTGCCGTTTCAAAGGCTTCTTCCTTTGTTATCTGCATAATCTCATCTACTATTTCTGTATTTAATATTTTTGGAATAAAGCCTGCGCCAATGCCTTGAATTGCATGGGGACCAGGTTGACCTCCAGATAAGACTGGAGAATCGGATGGTTCTACTCCAAGAATATAAAGGTTAGCTAATTCTTCTTTTATGATTCCTCCTACACCTGTAATAGTTCCTCCCGTTCCTATTCCAGCGACAAAGGCATCTATCTTTCTATCCATCTGCTGTAAAATTTCCTTCGCTGTATAAAGACGATGTGCTTTGGGGTTTGATGGATTTTCGAATTGTCTTAGCTGAAAATACCCGTGCTTCTTTACAAATTCATTCGCTTTATTAATTGCTCCCTTCATTCCCTCAGCACCAGGGGTCAAAATCACCTCTGCTCCATAGGCGCGTAAAAGAGTTCTCCTTTCGATACTCATCGTATCTGGCATAACCAAAATAGCCTTGTATCCTTTAGCAGCGGCTACCATTGCCATTCCAATACCTGTGTTTCCACTTGTTGCTTCAATAAGCGTATCCCCTGGCTTAATTTTCCCTTCGGCTTCTGCATCCTCAATCATCTGTAAAGCTATACGATCCTTTACACTTCCACCTGGACTAAAATACTCTAATTTAACAAATATATTGGCTTCATCTTCATTAAGATGTTTTAGCTGGATAATTGGTGTTTTTCCAATTAATTCAGTAATACTTGTATATATCTCCATTCTTCATCTGCCCCTTTCCACCTAATCGTATGTTCCTTTTCATCGGAAGTCAACAAAGGAACTGTAGTGGAAATATGTTTAAGCTTGCAAATTAAAAAAGCTGCGCTTAAAGCACAGCTCTATTTACTATTATTCTTCTTTACTTACGATTTCAGCTAATTTATTTACTGCTTCCTCTTCATCGCTTCCATCAGCAATAATGGTAATGTCAGAGCCAGTGTTTATTGCCAAGCTCATTATCCCCATAATGCTTTTTGCATTAACCTGCTTATCTTCCTTTTCGATAAACACATCACTTACAAATTTATTCGCTTCTTGAACAAATAATGCTGCTGGTCTTGCATGTAATCCTGTTTTTAATTGTACTTGAACCGTTTTTTTAAACATGCCATCCCCTCCTGTTACAAAATAGTTTTTTTCATTATACCATGATTTAACAAGCTTTACGATTTATCTTGTAATTTTTTGGCCATTTCATCAAGTTTACGTAGTCTGTGATTAATACCCGATTTGCTTACGTTCCCTGGTATATATTGACCCAATTCATTTAATGTTAGCTCAGGATACTGTATGCGAACTAATGCAATCTCTTTTAGCTTAGGTGGAAGATTATCTAATCCGATTTCTTTATCTAATAATTTTATATTATTAATCTGTCGAATAGCTGCTCCTACTGTCTTGTTTAAATTTGCAGTTTCACAATTGACTAATCGATTCACCGAATTTCTCATATCCTTTACAATTCTAACATCCTCAAATCTTAATAATGCTTGATGTGCTCCTATGACATTAAGAAATTCTGTTATTTTTTCTCCTTCTTTAATGTACATGAAATATCCTTTTTTTCTTTCACTCCATTTAGAATTCAATCCATATTCATTCGCTAAAGCAGAAAGATCTTCTATATGCTCTTGATAGCTAGAAGAGATTTCCAAATGATACGAAGAGCTTTCAGGATGATTGATAGACCCTCCTGCTAAAAAGGCTCCCCGTAAATAGGCACGTTTATTACATTCATTTCTGATTAAATCCTGTTTTATTCCAGGATAAAAGGAAAAACCTGTTTCTAAAATAGATAAATGATTCAATATTTTCTCTACCTGTTGAGAAATGCGTACTATATATACATTATTCTTTTTTAAACGCATTTTTTTCCGAACCATTAATTCACCAGAAACATAAAATATTTCTTTTATTAATGTATAGATTTTTCTGGCAATAGCAGCGTTTTCTGTTATGACGTCAAGTATCACTTTTTGATTACTTAATTGAAGATTTCCAATCATTTTCACAAGAGCAGATAGCTCTGCTATTTTACATTCTTGATTTTCCCCAACGACATACGTTAATTCCTTTTTCGTTTCGGCGGCAAATGACACAAAACCACCTCATTTCATAACTTATGAGGACACTAGAATAATTTCATAATTAAGTCAGCTAATTTATCCGCATCATGCCGTAGATAGGTATGATAGTTCACAAAATTATCAGCTATTACTTGATATCCTCTTTGCTCAAGTAAATCCTTATTCACCAAAACAGGAAAAGAATCTTCTAAACGGTATTGCTCTATAACTTTATCAGAAATGGTACCCTCGTTTATTATCACATATTGGATAAAACGTTCACCTACATGCTTTTCAATTGCATTAAGATGATCAGTTACTGAATAGTTATCTGTCTCACCTGGTTGAGTCATCACATTACTTATATATATAACCTTCCCTTTTGCTGATAAAATAGTCTTTTTAATATTATCGACTAAAAGATTAGGGATAATACTAGTATATAAACTGCCAGGACCTATAAGAATTGCATCTGCCTGTTGAAGAGCTATTACAGCCTCATCTAAAGGGCTTACATCACCGGGACTAATAAAAACCCTATTTATTTTTTTTCCTACTTGAGGGATATTAGATTCTCCTGTAATGACCGTCCCATCCTCATATTCAGCAGACAAGGTTACTTTCTGTAATGTTGCAGGTAAAACCTGTCCTTCAACAGCTAATACACGACTTAATTCTTTAATAGCTAGGACAAAATCACCTGTAATCTCTTGTAAAGCTGCAATGAGTAAATTACCTAGATTATGACCGACTAACCCTTCTCCATAACGAAAACGATATTGTAATAGCTGCTCTAATAACGGTTCTGTATTTGCAAGTGAAATAAGAACGTTACGAATATCTCCTGGTGGCAGCATATTAAACTCTTCTCTTAATTTTCCAGAGCTTCCTCCATCATCTGCTACTGTTACAATTGCTGTTAGGTCAATATTTTTCTTTTTTAATCCTCTCAATATAACAGATAAACCAGTTCCCCCACCAATTACTACTATTTTCTTTTCTCTAATTTCCTCCATGTTTCACCTACTAACGATCCTTCATTATATCTCTATGATTCACATTGACATGCCAATCTGATTTTAAAACATTCGTAATAAATTCAGTTAAGGCAACAGAACGGTGCTTCCCACCTGTACAGCCAATTCCAATAACTAGCTGACTCTTGCCCTCTTTTTGATATTTAGGAATTAAATATTGAATGAGGTCGACAAGCTTTGATAAAAATTCCTTTGTCTCATCCCACTTCATCACATAATCGTAAACAGATCCATCTAATCCAGTCTTCGGACGTAGTGTTTCAATATAGTGAGGATTAGGTAAAAACCGAACATCAAATATCAAATCTGCATCAATAGGTATGCCATACTTAAATCCAAAAGACATCATATTAATGGATATACGATCTTTATTCATATCAGAAAATCTTGAAATAATTTTTTCTTTTAATTCGCTCGGCTTTAACGAACTTGTATCAATAATCTGCGTAGCTTTCCCCTTTAATTCCTCCAATAGCTTTCTCTCAGCAATAATTCCTTCCATAGGAGAAGATTCAGAGGATAATGGATGTCTTCTTCTTGTCTCCTTATATCTCCTTACTAATGTTTGGTCATCAGCGTCTAAAAACAATATTTGAGAATGAATCCTATCTGATTGTTCTAATAATTGAAGGGATTCAGATAGCGCTTCAAAAAATTCTCTTCCACGTAAATCTACAACAAGTGCTACCTTATTTATTTTTCCACCAGATTGTACCATAAGTTCAACAAACTTAGGTATTAATATAGGTGGTAAATTATCCACGCAGAAATACCCTAAATCCTCTAGGCTTTGTATAGCAACTGTTTTCCCTGCACCAGACATACCTGTAATAATAATAAGATGAATTGGTCGAGGTTCACTCATAATAAACACCTTCTGCTTTTTCCTTTATTATATAATGAATGATTTAATTATATTATCATATCTTATTTGGGAAGTAATTTCTAGTATGATATGTACAAGGAAAAATATTGAATAGTTATTATTTATATAGTATAATTATTCACGAGAGTATATAAATATAGATATTCTGTCCCTATTACTATTTTTTACGTGCTAGATCTAAGTTCTTAAAGCCCCCACTTTAAGATATTAAATGCACAAGAAGCCATCTTTTAATGGCTTCATTTTTTTTGCTTACGGTTTGTTATATTTTATTTTTTAAATAAAGATGCTGCTCCAATCATACCAGCTTGGTTCCCAAGATGTGCTAAGACTATTTCAACAGATGCTACAATATCTTTTAGTCCGTGTTCCTTAAACCCTTCTTTAATTGGGTCTAAAATAATATCACCAGCTTGGGATACTCCTCCACCTATGATAATAATTTGTGGATCAAATAAATTCGCTATAATTGCCAATCCTTTTCCCAACAGTTTTCCTGCATGATTGATTATTTGTAAGGATTCATTATCTCCTTCTTTTGCAGCATCAATGATACTTTTAGCTGTTATTTTGTCAATTTCATCTTTATACTGCGCTGTTAAAAGTGAATCTTTTCCTAATGTGACCACTTCTTTTCCTTTTTGAATAATACCCGTTGCAGAAGAAATTGTTTCTAAACAACCATAATTCCCACAGCCACAGAGTAATCCTTCTTCAGAAATAGGTAAATGCCCTAATTCAGCAGCCATCCCTTGCTTCCCATGCAGAATATGTCCATCTATAATAATTCCCGCCCCAATGCCTGTCCCAATGGTAGCCATAGCAATATGTTTATATTGACTTCCAGCACCTGTCCATGCCTCTCCTAGCACAGCTACATTTCCGTCATTTTCTATTTTGACAGGAACTTTTAGCTGCTCTTCTATAAACCATTTTATTGGTACGTTCTGCCAATTAAGGTTAGGAGCCATTTTAACTACTCCTCTTTCCATATCCAATAACCCTGGAATTCCTATCCCCATCCCCTCTATATCATCCCAAGAATATCCATTAAGCTGTATTATTTCATTAGAGTGATGTAAGATATCATTAATAACCACCTGAAAAAAACCCCTACTTCGAGTAGGTATTTCTTTATGATCAATTAGCTCACCTTTTTTAGAAATAACCCCAATTTTAACAGAAGTCCCTCCCAAATCCACTCCTATATACACTTTATTCCCCATATTCTCACCATTCTTTTCCTATATTTTTTATTTTTTATGTTAATACGACATTTCCTTGTGTAATCTTATGTCCTTTTTCTGGTTGTATGTCAATACTATAGGATATTAATTCATATTCAGGTGTATAGATAAATTTCCCCGTGAGTAATTCATTGGTTAAGAGAATATGCTTCAAATAAATATTATCCCCTTTTGCTTTAGGAAGCTTTAAGACATCATGAAGTTGTTTCCATTCAAGTAATCCTTCTCTACAATTCGAGGTTAATTTTCCTGAATAGTCAGTAGCATAAAATGTAAATAGCATCCATTCATCGAGCAATTTATCTTGGTCCTTTATGATAATAGTAAAGACTCCTTTTAGAGAAAGATTATCTACCTTTAGATGCGTTTCTTCCTGAAATTCGCGAATTGCAGCTTCTTGAACAGATTCCATTGGTTCTATTTTCCCACCTGGAACAACCCACCAGCCTCTTTTCGGTTTTTGTAGCATTAATATTCGATCTCCATCTTGTAATATACAATTAGCTACTCTTTTCAAATCTATTCACCTCAAAAAAATCGCATGTATGATTTAATGTTCACTTCTATTATATTACCAAAAAAATGATCAAGACACAAAAATGGCACGGTATCTATACCATGCCGAAAAAAAATTTATAGAAAAGGGGGTCAATTCATGTTTTCATTATACCCCCAAAATATTTCATGAATATTACAGATGTATTAAGAATTTGTTACATTAAATTGTCAAAACATTCAGTGGGATTAATCTTCTAAGCTTTCAATATACTGCTGTGCTGCCATTGCTGCAATGCTTCCGTCTCCAGTTGCAGTAACAATTTGACGTAATGTTTTTTCACGAACATCACCGCATGCAAAAATCCCAGCTACTTTTGTATTCATGTTGTCATTTGTTACGATATACCCTTCCTCATTCGTAATGCCAAGACCCTTAAATGGTTCAGTTAATGGTTCACTTCCAACATATATAAATGCACCGTTGGTGGTAAAATCTGTTGTTTCACCAGTCTCTTTATTTTTTATCCGAACTCCTGCTACACGATCTTCTCCTAGTATTTCTTCGACGGTGGCATTCCAAATAAAATCAATTTTTTCGTTTTTAAAGGCTCGATCCTGAAGAATTTTCTGAGCTCTTAATTGATCACGACGGTGAATAATCGTCACTTTAGAAGCGAATTTAGTTAAATATACAGCTTCTTCTACTGCGGCGTCTCCTCCTCCGATTACAACTAACTCACGATTATTAAAAAAAGCACCATCACATATCGCACAATAGGAAACACCACGACCTGCTAATTCTTTTTCTCCAGGTACTCCTAGTAAACGCGGCTTGGAACCTGTAGCAATAATCACTGCTTTTGCTTTGTATTCGTTATTACCAGCTTTTACTATTTTATATTCCTTCTCATCAATGATTTGTTTCACATCTCCGTATGCATATTCCGTTCCGAATTTTTTGGCATGATCCAGCATTTTATTGGCTAAGTCTGGTCCCAAAATGCTTTCATATCCTGGATAATTCTCTACTTCTTCGGTATTCGCCATTTGGCCACCCGGAATCCCTCTTTCAATCATAACAGTAGATAAGTTGGAACGTGCAGTATATACTGCCGCAGTCATTCCTGCAGGTCCTGCTCCGATGATAACTACATCATACACTTTATTCTCCTGATTCTTCCCAACTCCAAAAACTAAATCACTACTCATTTCTTAGAACCTCCTATATGCTTGAAACATTTATTTTTTCATTATCACATAATATTTTAACGAATCAACTTCTATTTGTCGAGTACCCAAGGGGGTATTAGCATTTCACTCATCCCCAAAGGTTGAAATACCAAGTATTTTCTTCTTTACATGTAAAACTAGATCAAACTGTTCTATATGCTTTTTAACCGTATTATTAGCAACTTGATATTTATTCGTTAAATCTGAAATAGTAACAGGCTTTTGATGCATTTTAGCTACAAAATATTCTAAAGCAGCAACCCAGCTCTCTGATTTTCTTATTTGAGGCGTTTTTGGGTAGGTTCGACTGATAAATTCGTACCACAGGGTCTTTGCATCATATAATTCGATGACATTATATTGCTTACTCATTTTTTGTTCAATAATTTCTAAAACCTCAATCCAATTATTCTTCCATAGGTTAATATCAGGCGTCTTTCGATCCATTTCTAGTAGCTTACCATCCATCCTTACATGATAGGGAGGATGTGCATTCATTTGTTCAAGCGTAACTAACACCTTTTTCTTTAAAAAATAGGGATGATTTTCATCCATCAGAAAATCTCGAAGAATGTTTTCCGCTTTATCCTGTTGAAAAAATGCTAAGCCTATTAATATCTGTTCCTTTACTTCATCATCACCATGAGTTAAACCCCATGTAAACGAAAAATTTAAAAACGGCTCATGCTTAGGATTAGACTGATGTTGTAGCAAATTAGTCTGTTCTTCAAAGGGTAGTTGATATTGATAACAAAAAACAGGTAATTGATAATTACTTTTTTCAAATGCAGAAAGTACTTCTAAATAAAAAGGTGCCACCTGTGAATCTATATCTATTTTCAAGATTTTTTCCCATGATCTTTTGGCATCTGTAAATCTTTTTGTATTAAAGGCTGCTATAGCACTATAATGTAATAAGGCAGTGTCAAATAGACTATCTTGATGAATAATTCGTTTTAAATCTCTGTATGCCATCTCATGCTCTCCTAAGATAGCAAAGGTTGTGGCTAGTTTATATCTGTGTTCTTTTTGAAATGGTAAAATTTTCTTTAAAACATTCAATACGTAAAGAAATTCTTTCTTATTGTTTAAATATTTATAAAAAATAGCTAGGTTACACATCGCATGAACATTTGTTTTTTCTTGCTCTAAAACTACCTTTGTTTGTTCAATGGCTTGAATATGATCCCCCATGTAAAAGTAGGCTAGCGCTAGATTGTTTCTAGCAGCCAAAAAATCAGGGTTCGTATTTACCATGTCACTTAGCTTCTTTGATGCTTCATTAAACTTTCCTTCTTCTAACAAGCTTTTTGCTTTAT
>JAENYW010000349.1 GCA_016841555.1 Tepidibacillus decaturensis | reverse complement strand
AGCGTCACGTCCTGTGACTCTTCGACATTTGTACGTCCTGTACTTCAACGCACGACAGATAGGGATCGCAGCGTATGAAGAAATACGTAAGAGTCCTAGATGAATAAGCAACGCAGGAATTGGGCTTTATCTACAAGCTGACGTATCGTTTCAGGATATTGTGACACAATATGAAGAAGTATAGGCCCTAGGAAGGTCTTCTTACCGTACAGGAGGAAGACCTTTTTCGCTATCGGAAAGTGGTACTGCTATCATCTTACCTCTCACCTAAAAAACTCAAATCTTTTTCATTAAAGAGGAGGAGAAAAATGGGAAATCATTTATTAAGTATAGGTGAATTAGAGCATCAGGATATTGAAGAGCTGTTAAATAGAGCACGATTTTATCAAAGTCAAAGCCTTTATCAGTCTGTCCTTCCAGCTACCTTTCAGAATCGATTTGTGGCTAATCTTTTTCTTGAGCCAAGTACAAGAACAAGATTTTCCTTTGAAGTGGCTGAAAAAAGATTGGGAGCACAGGTATTAAATTTTCAAGCGAATGTGTCAAGCTTACAAAAGGGCGAGACGCTCTACGATACCTTTAAAACCTTAGAAGCGCAAGGCGTGGATGCAGTTGTTATTCGTTTAACGGAGGAAGGGATATTGAAGCCATTATCTCAACGGTTATCCTTAAAGATTATCAATGCAGGAGAGGGAAAAAGTGAGCATCCAACGCAAGCACTATTAGATTTATACACCATGAAAAGTTATTTTAATGAGATAAAAGGATTAAGGGTTGCAATCGTAGGTGATATTAAGCATAGTAGAGTTGCACGCTCTAATACCTATCTGCTGCAGAAGCTAGGTGCTGAAATAATATATAGCGGTCCACAAGCATTTATTGCTAATGACTTAAAGGGAACCTATTTACCTATAAATGAGGCAATTAAGCAGGCAGATGTTGTTATGATGCTGCGTATCCAGTTTGAACGGCAAAATGAAGGGAGGATAACTTCAACAGAATCCTATCGTGAAGAATATGGATTTACGGAAGAACGGTTAAAGCTTTTGCAGCCTCATGCAATTATTTTACATCCAGCTCCTGTTAATCGAGGAGTAGAAATGGATGATATAGTCGTGGAGCATCAACAATCTAAAATTTTCGAACAAATACACAATGGTGTATGGATAAGAATGGCTACAATAGAACGAGCGCTTGGAGGGGATCGTAGATGGGTATCATCATCAAAGGTGGACGAATTTGGTATCAAAATGAATGGTTTTTCGGGGATATCCTAATAGAACATGGAGTGATTCAAGAAATAAAAGAATCCATCGATTCCTCTAGCATGGAAGTGAAGGAAATCGATGTGAATGGGAAAATAGTAGTTCCTGGATTTATCGATGTACATGTACACTTGCGTGAGCCAGGATTTGAGGAGAAGGAAACGATTGAATCTGGAGCAAGAGCAGCAGTGAAAGGTGGGTTTACAACCATATTTGCCATGCCTAATACACATCCAATTATTGATTCACCTGAACTTATATCCTACATCTATGAAAAAAGCGAAGCAGCAGATTACGCGAAGGTTATTCCTATTGGCGCAATTACAGAAGGTGAAAAAGGCATCCAGCTAACTGATTTTGAGGGGATGAAGGAGAAGGGAGCCATAGGCTTTTCAGATGACGGGAGAGGTATTCAAACAGATACCTTAATGCGTGAAGCGATGAAAAAAGCCCGTCAATTACATTTACCCATCATTGCACATGTAGAAGATGAAACACTAGCAAAGGGTGGAGTGATTCATGATGGAGAAATGGCTAAGCGTTTACAGGTTCCAGGCATTCCTTCTGAAGCAGAATATGTACAGCTTAAAAGAGATATTAAATTGGCCGAAGAAACTGGGGTGCACTACCACGTTTGTCATGTAAGCACGAAGGAGTCGGTGCAATTAATTAGAGAAGCA
>JAENYW010000017.1 GCA_016841555.1 Tepidibacillus decaturensis | reverse complement strand
GGAATCGGTCTTTCCCAATTCTTTACTTCATACTGCTTACCGTGTTTAGAATGGGTAGCCCACTCCCCGTATACAGTTATTTCTTCCCCTTTTTCAACACCTAAAATTGATCCTATGATCTTGATTTCTTCTTCTTCCGTACTTAATATCGCGATTAAAAAATCTTCGTTTCGAGAAATAACAGTGGTTAATTTTCCAGTATACGAATTCACTCTTTCCACCTACTAACCTCTTCTCGTAAGGTTTTAAGTAGAGCTGGAATGATGAAGTCACCATTTGTTAATTGTTTGACCGACATTTTATTTTCAGGATCAATATTAGCTCTTGTCTTTAAAAATAGGCTGAAAGGGAAATTGAATGTATGTTTCCTTGCTTTTATAACCGCTTTAGCTTTTTCAATCATCATTCTTACAGAGTCATTCTTGATTGAAGCCACATGTTGTTTTTGTATTTCAACTTCATTTACTGTGCTATGTTCCACCGTACCTAATTGTTCTAAGCATCGTTTCGATTCTTTAACATCTGTTGTATTCGCTCTATGTAAAAGGTTAGAATTTTCGATATCCATTTCTGTTTCTGTTTTTACTTTTTCTTTTAGACTGACTTCAAAATTAGGCTCTATATCTACTGATTTAAAGAACGTTTCAAATTCATCCATTGGTATAGCGTCTTTTAGTATCTTGAAAACTTTAGGAATGCTCTTAACTAAATGCCATAAGTCTGGCGGCATATAATAAAAATCTGGGTATTTAATTTCAATAAAAATATATCCTGGTACTGCACTTTTAAATTGTTTTGGTGCTGTGCTCTTTCCACTAAATTTTTGAGTAAATGTCTCGAAAGCATGTATTTCTTTTACCCAACGATTTCCTACTCTATTTAACGTTTGAGTTAAAAGGTCTTTGACCCATATTTCACTTCCTGTTGCCACTTGAATCGCAAAAACACTCATTATTAATCCTCCTTCCGTTTAAAAAACTCTATATTTTCAATAATCTTCTGTATTGCTTTTTTAAATGAGATTCTAACATCTTCTATGTTCATTTTTTGTTGTTCGGCTATGTCTATATATCCCTTTTTGTTCAGGAAACGCTCTGTAAAAATCGTTTTCTCAATATCCGTTAATCCATATAACCATTCATTTTTAGGTTGTTCGCCAAGTCTGATTCCTAAGTTGGAATAGGATTCTCTTAAATGACTGAGAAAGGTTCTGATACGTCGGTTATGAAGGTAGGTGACCATATCTTCTTGGTTGATACGACCTGACAAATCAACTTGTTCTTCAAGAACAGATTGAAGTTCTCTCATGTCTCTTCTTAAATTCACATGAAGCTCGAACATTTTTGCCAAATCTATCACCCTTTCTTAATTAGGCTTTTCATTTAATATGTTTTAAAAATTCACTAATTAGGATAAAATAGTTGATAACACCATTGATTTAATAGATTTACCTAAGCTCTTTTTCTTTACTTAATTTACTGGCATATTTAAGATTTAAACGTGACATGATGATATGGAGCTTTTCCCATGCCTTTTCACTCATGCCTGGATTGTATGGAGGATTACTCTTTTTACTTTCTATTGACTCTGACTTAGGTTTTATTGAGGTTTGTTGCATTTTGAATCCTCCTATCCGTTTCAGAAATAGATTGCTTAGGATCATATTTCATAACAATTTCTAAAGCTTTTTTCATTCGATCCTTATCAGGTTCATAGATTTTCTCAACAATGAAGCCTTTTGGATTTTCAATTATTTTTTGGTTCATAAAATTCACCTGCTTCAAGATGACCTGCTGCTACCATTAATTCCATATAAGTGACACCTAGTGGTTTGCTAAGTTTTTTTAATATCTTAGGAGACGGTATATCTCGCAGATTATTTTCTAATTGAGATAAATAAGCATTAGAAACACCTGATAATAGTGCAAGCTGTCTGATCGATACCTGTCTGCTTTTTCTAATATTTCTCAAATAAATTCCAAAATTTTCAACATTCATTTATATCACCTAGAATTTTTATTTGTTTTTAAAATACTTTAAGCTGTAGTTTCCCTATTTTTACTATCGTTACATACAGTCAATGATGTATCCAAAAAAATATACTCTTTATAATCTATTTTATTACGTTCAAGAAATTGCATTAATGCACCTAAAAATTTCGGACCTGCTTTTCTGTTTTTTTCATTTAATGTTCTGTATAAATGACTTACATCTAAACTTAATTCTCTTGCAAAAGCATGATAATTACCTTGAAAATGTTTTTGCATTAAATCAAATACCTTCTCTTTGTTAATGTACATTTCTAGTTCACCACCTTTCATTGACTATATGTAATATTGACTGTATGTAATATTATAATAACGTTATCGTTACATATAGTCAATATATTTTTAAAATATTTCTCCTAAATGTTGATTATAGTCAACATTTAGAATAGAATTAATCGTAAGCGAGGTGATTAAGGTTGAGTTTTAATAAACAAAAGTTTGCAGTACTATTAGAAAAAGCAAAAGGTAATAGATCTATCAATCAATATGCCCTTCAATGTGGCGTTAGTTCTGCACATATATCAAGGCTTATGAGACAATTATTAGATACTCCTCCTAATCCAGAAACTATTAAGTTATTTGCAAGTAAAGCTCATAATGAAGTAACCTATAATAATTTGATGGTAGCAGCGGGCTATATTGAAGAAGATAATTCTGTCAATGAAGACCCCAAAACTATCGGAGAAAACTTAAAAAAATATAGAGAAAAAGCTAATTTCTCAGAAGACGAAGTTGCTGAAAAATTAAACGTCAGCAAATCAACCTATGCTGAAATTGAGTCTGGAAAAACTAAGCCAGATGAACATATAATAAAAGAAGCGGCCAATTTATATGGAGTTAAAACAGAAAAATTATTATTTGCTGATGATGTTGCTAACGAAAATCCAATAAGCCGAGCATTTCATAATTACGACAACTTAACCGATGAAGAACTTGAATATTTAGAAATGCAGCTTGATATTTTTCGTAAAATGAAGAAAAATAAATAGTATCTATTTTTTTGGGTGTGATATAAGTGAGTGATAATATACTTCAACAACTTTTAAATGAAATAAATAACATTAAAACAAGTATGGCAACCAAAACGGATGTTCAAGAGATTAAACATGTTAAATGGTATCAAACAAACTGTTCTCCGTTTAGAACAAAATCAACCTATAGAATCTATTGCTGAAAAATTAACAAATCAATAATTTAAAAAAATTGGATGAAATTGAGATAAAATAAATGAGGTTTTAAAAATTGCCTATTTACAAATTAGGCATTTTTTATACAATATAAACAGAACATATGTTTTTATATAGGAGGGATTAAATGATAAAACAATACGAAAAAACACCTTTAGAAGAATGGATCGAAAAACTATTTATCGCACATGGAATATGTTCTCCATCTGATTTATCAATCAGTAACATTTCTAAGTCATTTAATATTAACGTTTATTACATACCAAAGGCACCAGATCAAGCCATTTGGGATGAAGAACAGACCGTTATCTTTCTTAATTCTGATCGTTCAGAAAAAGAAATGAGAGAGATATTCTTTCATGAACTGGCTCATCCACTTTTGCATTATGGAGATCAAACTGATACAACTACAGACTTTCGATCATTACAGGAAAGGCAAGCCCATTTATTTCAACAGTATGCTGCTATGCCTATTCACATGATTATGCAATATAAGGATACTCCTATGACCTCACTTATACCTATTATTGCAGAAGATTTTTCCCTCTCCTTAGAATTCGTACAACATAGAATTAATCAAATCAGAAGAAGAATTTATCAAACACATATCGATCAGGAGATTCAAACTAGTAAAAAGACTCCTGCTCGTGAATGGTCAACTGAAACGCAAAAAATTCTGGACAAGCTTCATCGTCAAATCAATTCAAAAATTCAACTATCTAGCTAGGAGGAATGAATATGGCTAATGCTACTGTTTATTTTGATTATCATGAAGGTGTAAAAGTACCAATTTGGTATGTAGTTGAATTTGATACAGAAGATTTATATCAAGAATATCTGTATATTCCTATTAAAGCTCCCTTTCAGCCCCTTCTTGAATTTGAGGAGAAAATAGGTATATCTATCTTACTTTCCGATTTAACTGTACATGAAGCAATGCCAAATCATATTGGTATTTATTTAGACAATATAAAAAACAGGGTTGAAGAACATGGGATTGATTTATTTGAGATCAAACAGTTCATTATCCAAATGGCTGATATTGAAGATGTCTTGCTAATGCGACCAAACCGATCTTTTTTAATGGAAGGATGGGAAAAATGACACGAGTTGCTGCATACCTTAGAGTTAGTTCAGAAGATCAAAAGGAACGAAAAACAATTGAGAATCAACTAGAATTTGCAACTAAATATTGTGACCTTCACCAACTTGAAATTGTAGATTGGTATAAAGATGATGGTGTTACTGGTACGTTACCCATAGAAGAACGTGAGGAAGGCCTGAGATTATTAAATGACGCCAAACAAGGGAAATTTGACTCAATTCTCATATATAAACTAGACCGTTTGGGGCGTTCTGCAAGGGTTATATTAAACGCTGTTCATGAGCTTGAATCATATAATGTAAAAATACGTTCAATGAACGAACCTTTTGATACAGGTGATCCGAACGGAAGATTTTTACTAACAATTTTAGCGGGAGTAGCTGACTTAGAAAGAGAAACAATCATCGATCGAATGTGGCATGGAGCTAACAATGCAGCTCGTAAAGGTAAATGGTTAGGTGGTATTGTGCCCTACGGATATCGAAAAAACGAGGATGGGTTTCTTGAAATTAACGAAGATCCCCTGCCAAATCTTCCAATGAGTGAAGCTGATGTTATACGACTAATTTATAATCTGATAGCAAATCAAGGCTATTCTACCGTTAAAATTGCTGATTATCTTAATGATTTAAACATTCCCCCTTCCTACATCAAAGATAATCGTCAAATCAAAAAGGGTAAGCGTAAAGAGAATACTTCTGGTATATGGCGCCCAAATAGAATACGAAATATGATTATCAACACGACATACAAAGGTATTCATCAATACGGAAAACGCACGAAAAAGGATAGAGAAATTATAGAACGTGAAGTGCCTGCCATTATTTCTGAGGAAATATGGGAAAAGTCTCAACAGGTTTTGAAGGATAATCAAATTGAAGCTATGAGGAATACAAAAAGAAAATACCTTTTAAAAAGCTTAATTAAGTGTGGTACCTGTGGCTTAACATATATCGGAACTGCTTATAATAGCAATTCAACAAAAGACAGTCGCAAACTTAAAGGTTATTATGTATGTGGTGGAAAAATATCATATCGAGGTCCTTTGAATGGAAAATGTACTTCAAAAAATGTTCCCCAACTATGGATTGAGGATATGGTTTGGAATGACTGTGTAAATTTTATTAATAATCCTGGAGACGCTATACATGAACTATCCAGTAATATGGATGAAAGGAAAAATGAAAAAAATACATTAGAAACTGAATTATTCCTTTTAAAAAATTCAATTCATGCAAAAGAAAATGAAACACAAAGTATATTGGACTTATACCGTAAAAAAATTATTAGTCATACTGATGTAGAAAAACAGCTTCAAAATATTACTTTAGAAAAGGAATCTCTTGAAAGACAAATCAGAGAGTTAGAGGAAATAATAAAATCCGAGGATACTTTATTAAATCAATTCGATACCGTTCATGACTTATTAAACGAGCTTAAAAGTAAATTAACTTCCGACCC
This sequence comes from Tepidibacillus decaturensis, assembly GCA_016841555.1. Taxonomy (GTDB): domain Bacteria; phylum Bacillota; class Bacilli; order Tepidibacillales; family Tepidibacillaceae; genus JAENYW01. Next base: position 15,458 of record JAENYW010000017.1, on the reverse strand, counting down.
ACCATATGAAATCAAACGAGAAATTGTTAAGGCTTTAGTAAGAGAAATCATTGTCAATACAGTTGTTGATGAAAATGGAAGGTCAAAATATATGGTTTCTGTTACATATTCATTTGCCAGAGGTGTTGTTCGCACGGACAAGGGTTCATTGCAGCAACCAGCATTGTTTCAGCAGGAAAGTCATAACTAGCCCTTGCTCGACTGATAGACACCTTTCCATCTTCTAGTGGCTGTCTTAAGCTTTCTAAACTGCTCCTTTGGAACTCTGGCAGTTCATCTAAGAAAAGCACACCTCTATGAGCAAGACTAATTTCTCCTGGCTTAGGAATACTCCCACCACCAATGATACCTGCTGTCGATATGGAATGATGAGGTCTTCGAAAGGGCCGAGTATCTATTAGCTGCTGATTATTAAGCTTACCTGCTATACTATAAATTTTTGTCACTTCCATCCGTTCATTCCATGTCAGTTCGGGTAATACAGAGGGTATTCGTTTAGCTATCATACTCTTCCCTGAGCCTGGTGGTCCAATCATCATTAGGTTGTGCATGCCAGCTACTGCAATTTCAATGGCTCTTTTTACCTGATGATGCCCTTTTACATCAAGAAAGTCTTCAAGATCAGTGAACGACCCCTCTTCAACATCTATACTAGATTCCATATCTTCATCATTAGAGCCACTTCCACGCCTAAGGAATGAAACCACCTCTTGTAAGGTGGAAAAACCATATACATTTAAACCATGTACCATTTTCGCTTCCTTGTTATTTCCCTTAGGAACAATTATGGTATCTATGCCTTTCTCCTTAGCAACAATAGTCATGGGTAGAATACCTTGAATCGCTTGAAGGGAACCATCTAATGATAGCTCTCCAATAAACACCGTCTTATCCATTTGAATAGTATGTGAAAGGGGGAATTGCTCACTTGCAAAAAGAATCCCTATTGCCATCGGTAAATCGAAGCCCGATCCTTCCTTTTTTATATCTGCTGGTGCTAGGTTGACTGTAATTCGATTCATAGGAAACGTAAATCTGCTATTTTTCACTGCAGCTCTTACCCGATCCTTTGATTCCCTTATTGATGAATCTGGTAATCCTACAATTTGAAATTGAGGTAGGCCATTTGCCAAATCCACTTCTAAATCTACAAGAATACCATCAATTCCAATAAGCGATGAGCTCTGTACCTTTGCATACATGATAGTTTACCCCTCCTAATTAAAACCAGTAGCCTTCATAAGTAGGATTTTAATCCCTATAGCTAATCCTCCTTCTATTAATTCTCATTTATTCCGTAAATTCCTTTATTTAATTTAATGTTTTCTGTAAATAACTATTCGAAGTTACAAAGCTTATATTTTTAATCTCTTCCACTTTTTAATTCCACCTCATATATTTTTATAAAATAAAAAAAGCCAAATATACCTATAAATAGTAAAATTGCCTTAATTCAAAAAAGGTAATTTCATATATTAAAATCATTTATTCCTTCTTCATGATAAAATCAAAACCATAAAATGCATTGCCATCTTTGCTCCATCCTAATATACCACCATCAACATCCCCTATTTCTATCTCTTCAAATGTATTTTTAGCATAATCATAGAGGATCAAATATTCAAAGAATGCTCTATCCTCTTTTGATGTTTGATTAACTAATCTTGTTATCGAATAGGCAATCTTTGTTGGTTCATTTGGAACAAATGATAGACCTCCCTCACTTGCTGGAACAGGGAGTAGCAAGTACTCCACTTCATTTTTCACTATATCAAAAATACCTATATGCACTATAGGATCAGTGGAGTCACTTGTTACTTCTGATCTGCTGAAAAGAATCTTCTTATCCTTCTGGTCATGTAGAGTCGTAGGAGAAGAGACAGAAGGTACGTAATATGGCAAGTTTAGTTTCTTTCTTTCACCACTTGTTAAATCCAAACTATAATACTGAAATGTATCTCTATCTTGAGTAATTAAAAGATTCGTACCGTGTATGGCTGTGATCGCCATTTCTTTTTCTCCTAGCTTCGTTGAAATATCTTCCCATGAATGCTTACTTAGTACATATTGGTATAGTCTGACTCTATCTGCATATGGGTTACACATGAATATTCTGTCTGAATTCCCACCCCAAAAAGCGTTAAGAGTTGTCATATCTCGAATCGCTTTGGCTTCTTTTTCATCTTCATACCCAATAAAAGTAGCAAAATCGAATATTTCTGTTTCTTGGTTTTTGGCATCCACTAAAAACAACTTAAGAAATAAATGAGTAGGTTCATCCTCCAAAAAGTACATTTCACCATTATGGGAAACAATCAGGCCTATTCCTAATTCTTTTCTCGTTTCTTTATCCGATGCCAGGAAATCAAATTCGGTTAGTTTGTATTGAAGATGATTAGGAGGATTGACATCATTTTCATGATTGATTGATGTAGAAGAGCATGAGGTTAATAAGTTAACTAATATAACCAGTAATATTAATCTACTTACTTGCATCATTGAAACAGCATATCTCATAATCATTTAATCTTTTGCCTCCTTAACATGCAATTAATCTTTTGAATTAATTCTTTTTCCACTTAAGTCCAAGTCACTAAACTCGTCATAATATTTTTGGTGACGAATGTATTTATCTACCTCAACGGAAAAATTGAAAAATTTACATCAACTAATTAAGAGGCTCTATACTTAACTTTTTTTCTAATAAAACTTTCTCATTTAGATCGGAAATCTTAAATTGAAATTCTAAACTAGGATCAATTAATTTCAACAAATCTTCTTCTGGTACAGGGTCATTTCTAGAAATTAAGTTTGAAAAACTTGTTGTAAAATATACTTTATCATTTTTCGTATTTTTAAATACAGGTGTATCTCCTATACCAAATGATAAGCCAGAAAAAGAATGTATCTCCTTTGGATAATTTATTTCAATTAATTTGCTCTGAATTTCTTCTCTGAAATTCTCCTTACAATCAACTGGAAGCGAAAATTCTAAAACATATATTGCACCGTAGAAATGCTCATCTTCTTGAGAATCAGCACTATATTCTGAAATATAAATTTTTGCATTAAAAGAGGAAATATCTAATTCCTTCATAATACATTCGTCAAGATCCTTTGAAATGTTTAATTTACTTTCGGTTGTACAAGCAGATAGCAAGATAATAATTAGTAATAAGAAAATGACCTTTCTCATAATATACTCCTTTCATAAACCCAGATGGTATGGTTATAAACATTTTTATAAATCTAAATAAGTATATATACTTTCTACATTTTTATCATTTGTTGTTTTAATTTTATAACTTGAGTTATCAAATATAAAACCTATATTATTGTTATCTTCTTTGTCACTTATAAAAAAACTATATTGAGCAATTGCTTCGCCAATTTTTTTTATTTTTTCTGTTTGAAAAATTTGCACAGAGAAGGTACCTGATTCTGGGAACTTATTGTTTCTTAAATCGTATTCCCATCCTATTACGTGTCCAACAATTCCTATTCCAATATATGAATGAGTTGAAAAATCATCAAGTTTATCATAATGAATGATAGAAAAATCTGAATTAGTCAATAAAGCAAAATCTCCATTATAACCCAAAGTGAATCCTTGACGTCCATTTATATTTAATGGGGGACGCTTATTCCATTCGAACGAACTTAATAAAAACTTTGAAATTGTTTTTTTATGAAAGGGAACCTCTCCTTCTCCAATTAAAAGATAAATATTAAGTTCATATATATTATCTTTATTCTCTTGATTTATATTGTCCAACGGTATTTGAACAATTTCATTTTTATTGTCATCTATTTTATAATAACTTTTAATACTCTTAGCTTTGTAAAATTTTATATTATCAAAGCGATTCCAATCATTATGTAATCTTGAACTGGCTTTTGGAAATATTAATGTAGAACTTAATCCATCATTATCTTCAAAACTAACTATCGTTGATAAAAGACCCTCGTTAATAGGGCTATTATTGCTACTGCATCCTGCTAATAGAAAAATAGTTATTAAAAAGATAATAGGCTTTAAATAGTTCATAATTTTATCTCCTTGGAAAAGTGATTTCCCCTTTATATCCATTTTTCCTATTTCTCCATTTCTGTTAGTATAATTTGATTTACCAAATATTATATACTTACATCATCTTCGGAATACCCAGGCGATATTAATCTATTTCAGAAGATCCGTGGATATTTCAGGTAAATATCTTTAATTATATTTTTTGCCCAATCTAAACTAAACAGCAGTAATGAAATAAATAAAAATTCAATTCCATCTATAAGTGTACAGCTAGATGAGATGTTGTAAATTAATAATATTATCCAAATTAATAAAATAAAACTAATTATGACTTTTATTATTAAATCAATAGCATTTTTCTTGAATATCAATAAAATAATAACAAATAAAGGTATTAGTATGTAAAATACAATCTGGCTTACAATATAAAAATATTTAATATCAACACTTATGAAAATAATCGATATTAAAGACAATGTAAGAAATAAATAGAGTAATTTTTTAATTACCTTATGAAGCAAATGATTAATTACTAATATAAAGATTAATACAGAAATATAACTTAAAAAATAAACTAATCTACTATCCGATTGTTTAGAAAAAGTTGCAAATAAAATTATTGCAATATATAGTGAATATAAAATCCAATTTTTTTTAAATATCATTTAAAAACCTCCTTTTTTTATGCTTCCTCGTTAAATAATATTGGGTTAACTATACGTGTGACTTGAGATAGATCCATTTCTTGCATTGATTGTTTTACATAATATTTAAACACACGCCATAATGATATATGTTACTGCAAATAAATTAGATATTAAGGTGAAACCCCATTAGAATATTTTATTCCTTAACAGCCTAGATAATCATCCTCTAACTAGAATCAAGCAGTCAAGTGGTCTTCTTTACGGGTTGATTCTAGTTAGAGAAACTATGAAAAAGCTGTAAAGAATATTCTCTATTAACCTAGTTCTATTCTTGTATACCAATACTAGATGGCGAAGAGCCGTTTTTTTATTATCATTAACTTATTTGTTTTCATTCTCTATCTTTTCATTAATCAACATAGCTTCATCATAATTCTCAGCTGGTGCTGATATCCTTAAATATCCAGCATTTTTTTGTTCTTCTCCTACTGGTTCATTTACTAATATGGTTAATTGGTCAAAATCATCTGACAACCATATTGTTCCAAACTGTTCTATAATGGGCTCTCCTTTTACTACACCGAAATAGTTTAAGTAACCAACATTATTTGCAAAACTTATATCATCAAATAAAAAGGTTCCTATTAGATCATAGGTTTTGGTAAACTCATATTTATCAATAATAAATTGACCTTCAAAAGCCGATTTACCATATATTGGCCTAGTTAAGTTCCCATTAACAATGATTGTCGTCAATTCTGCACTTAAGGGTTCTCCTTCACGATATTCAACAGCTGGAAACTCTAAGATAATCTTTTTGGGGAAGTCATACGAGAAAAGAAATGTTAACATACTTATTACAAAGATTATACCTCCAAAAATAATATGCTTTATCTTTATCTTTCTTTGACCCATATGACTTCCTCCTTAAAATATTTAATAGATAACTATTAACTAGTCAATTTGAGCTGGAAAAATAGGATCAACTGGATAGATATATGAAATAAGATCAGTTTCAATTCCTGTTAACTTTATTCTACTAACGGTTGCTCTACTTTTAGCGTACGGGTCAATGTATCCATTAACGGCATTAATCCCGCTATCATAACCATCTGGTACTAGATTAATAGTACGGTTACCTTGGATTCCATTAGCTACAACAGTTCCTCCATTATACTCAAATACAGGGTATTGCCACCCAACCCATAAATATACTTTTGACGAAATATAAGATAAATTTTGGTATTTGTCTGATTGTGAATCTAACCTGACATAACTAAATACAACTGTTGTCACTTGTGACCAAGAATATGATATTTCTGCATCTGTTACTGTAGTTTCCTTGCTAATTCCACTTACAAAACCTGATGCCATATCATAAACTGTCAATCCGATACTTGAACCCGGAATTTCACCAGCTACAGTACTAGCTAATGTAGTTAAAACTTTCATTGAACCAGCTTTCCAATTATATGATGAAGATAGATATCTATATCCACTATCTTTTAAATCGGAATCCTTGGAATTTGCTTGTGCAACTAAACGTTGAACATCATATTTCTCCCCACCAGTAAAAACAGTTCCTCTATATGTTGACCAACTAATATTAGATTGGGTTGGTACATCTACTTGTGCATCAATCTGATTTAATTCTATATATGCATCTGAAAATTTTTCTTTTACTTCTTTAGCTGTAAGAAATTTTACACCAAGTTTTTCTAATTTTTTTTCAATCTTATCTATTTCTTTTTGGTCATAATTCTCTTTTAAAACTAGTTCTGCTCGCTGATTATATAACTCCTGAATACGTGATTCTAATGAGTCAATCTTATCTGACTTTGCTGCAAAAATTGGTGATACAAAAGTTAAAACTAAAGAAAATATTAATAGGTTGTCCCATCTACAAAACTAATACCACCAGTAACATGCAGATCCTCATGAGTATAATCAATTCCTGTATCGATTACTCCTACCTTCAAACCCTGCCCTGTATAACCTAAATTTTGTGCATCAGTTGCTTTCACATGGGGAATTCCCCAGGGAATTACTTGACTTGTGGCATAAGCTGTGGCATCTTGTTCTATATAGGCAATATTAGGATTCTTAGAAAGTGCATTTATTGCTTTTTCTGGCAATTTTGCTGTTACTACAGGAATGTGTTTGTACTGTCTTTTTATTTCCCCGCCATGTGTCTTTATCACATTCTTATCAATCTTTGATTGAAATGCGATAAAGTAAGTGTCGCTAGCACTACTATTTGGTGGGGATTTTTCATGTGCAAAGGTTGTTGTTGCAATTGCTAAAATTAGTGTTAATGAAGTAAGTATAGCTAAAAGTTTCCTCACTTTCTCACCTCCTCCCATTTACTATTTTGATTATTACATATCAATAATAGCATAAATTTTCTTGTAATAAAGTGGGAAACTTGATATAGTTTTCTATAGATAATTTTTACTTTTTCAATGTAAGTTTCCCAACTTCACAAGGAGGTTTATTATGGAAATTGGAGATAAAATTAGGTATTATAGAAAACAACAGGGATTAACACAAAAAGATTTAGCTGAAGGTATTTGTACAAAATCTTATTTAAGTAAAATTGAAAGTAACATTGCTAAGCCCCATCAAGACATAGTAAAGATACTTCTAGCAAAATTGGGAGTTTCCGAAATAGATAATGAAAGTATTAATGTTGAGGAAATTAATAGAAAATTATACGAATGGTATGAGGTTATTAAAAGTAGAGATAAAAACAAAGCTAAAGCAATAGAAATGTCGATATATAGAGACATTTCAAAAATTGATGACCCAAGAATAATAATTGAATATCAAATATTTTCTCTTAGGTATCAATTACTTTTAAGAAATATGGATGAAAGTAAACAGCTTATTCATAAACTAGAATCTGTTGAAAATCATCTTTCTGAAAAACAAAAATACTACTTCTATTTTTTTTATGGACTCTATAAGTATCTGCAATACGAATATATAGATTCACTAGAGTACTATTTAAAAGCAGAAATGGTTAATCAACAAATTCATATGAATGAACCTGAACTATTTTACCTTTTATCTCTTGTATATACTAAGCTACATAATGTTACTTTAGCTATACGTTATGCAAATATTTCATTTGATATATTCAATCGTAATATGGATTTAGTGCGAAGTATTGAATCTCAATCAGTATTATCAGTAAATTACATACGTTTAAATGAATATGAAAAAGCAAAGCAGCATTTGGAGAATTCATTAAAAATAGCTGAAAAGCTTAATGATACATATTTAATGAGTAACTTATACCATAATATTGGATATCTTTATTCAAAAACTAATAGACATCATGAAGCTATCGATTATTATTTTAAAAGCATTGAACTAAGAAAAGAAAAATACAAAATGCTCTCCAATAGCATTTATTATTTAACTGAAAGTTTTTTTGCGCTTAATAATATTGATGCAGCAAAAGAATGGTTAGAAAAAGGGCTTCAAATAGCCGAAAAACATAATATTGTCAACATTCAAATAAAATTAAATCTATTAAAATTAAAGTATTATGACAATAAAGAGGAAATTGTTAAATTTATTGAAGAAACTGGATTATCTTACCTTGAAGAAAAGCAAGCATGGTCAGAATTAAGTGAAGCTACTCAGAAGTTAGCCAATTATTATGCTAATCAACAACATTATAAAACAGCTTACCATTACTGTTGTTTAGCAAATGATTATAAAACAAAAATTCATAAGTGAGGTGATGTTAGATGAAAAAAGTACTTATTACATTAATATTTTGCCTATTAATTGCAAATACAGCTTGGTCATTACCTACTTATGCGGAAGATCATCCAGAGCCTACAAACATTGAAGAAAATGAGTAGTATTTTATCTTAATTACATCTATCGAAAATCTTACATAATTTAACTCCTTATATAAAAAAATAAAGGAAATCCCATAATGGATTTCCTTTATTTTTTTATTCTATACTCTGCCTATATGAACAATAAGGATAATTAGAACATCCATAGATTAATTCAGGGTTATTCATTAACAAATCTAATACGGGATCATCTTCAATTCGTAAGAGTAACCATACTTCCCATTTGTATTATTAAGAATAAATACGTAATCTGCCTGTAACCCTTTTGATTTATGCACAGTTAAGAATTCGATATCTAAATCTTTTTTTCTTTAAAACCTTTGTAGAGTTAAATAACAATTGTTAATCCGTTAAAGATATATACATGTTTTCTGTTGGTATTTTTTTATCGATAAGCTGATAATTAAACATCCACTCTTGTACTTCTGTCCATTGCTTCTTGTTCTGCCAGCCAAATGGATGGTTCTCCACCTTCATCAGAGGTAATAATAGCTCTAAACTCTTTGATTCCACATCCTCATCCAATGGAAATTCACTTCGTTGCTGATTCAATAAAACTTGTAAGCTTTCTTTTGGATGTTTAATTACTTCATTCTGTCCCTGTTGAGCAGCTATCCAAAATTTCTTGATAAGCTCTGTTTTTTCTTCCCACTGTTCTTCTCCAGTTACCAACATTAATTCAGCATAATCTGGCACACCATACTCTGTTGGATAAAATTCTCGTACTTTGAAGTCCTGCTTATTTAATAGCACCTCTTCATGATTTAAGTATCCTCCACTTATCGCATCTACTTTTTCGGTACTTATTGCTGGCATCAAATCCCATCCAATATCTACAAGTCCTACTTTAGAAGAGTCTCCCCCTTCATGCTCAACCATGGTTTTCACCAATGCTTCATTCATGACAATGGAAGGATACCCGATTTGCTTACCTTCCAAATCCTTTGGAGATTGAATAGTACTTTTCTCAGGTACGAGAAGGACATTCAAAGGATGATTTACCACAGATGCCAAAGCAATCACCGGAATCTCTCTTGAATTGGCGGAAATAACTTCAGGTTGATAGCTTAAAGCTAAGTCGATTTTTCCAGCGGCAACCAATCTCAGTGGATCATTTGTTTCTGCAGGCATCACAAATTCAACCTGAATTCCTTCCTGTTCAAAATATCCTTTTTCAACTGCAACATATAAAAATGTATGAACTGCATTTGGATACCAGTCAAGCATTACCTGTAATACTGGAAGTTCTTCATTTTTTGAAAGATCTACCTGACTACTGCAGCCTATAAGGGAGATACTGAAAGTAATCATCAAAAAGAGAATAAAAATTTTTTTTATAGACATTATTTATCCTACCTTTCATTATGTAAATATTTTTTAAGAAAGATGATCTCGATTAACTTTACTGAGCCATGAAGTAACAAACCCAATAATGCCAATAATAAAACAGCAGCAAAGGCAGAGTCTGCGTTTAAATTTGCAGTCATTCTTTTACTATAATAGCCAAGGCCAGAATTACTCCCCAACCATTCACCCAAAGTGGCTCCAACGACACTAATAACAGCAGCCATTTTTGTTCCAGAAAGAATGAAGGGAATCGTATGGGGAACCTCTACCTTCCAAAAAATCTGATTCTTCGTGGCACCATACGACTGAAGTAAAGAAATTAGACCTTGATCTGCTGTTTTTAAACCTTGAAATACATTAATACTGACAGGAAAGAAGCTGATTAAAAAGATAATAAATACTTTTGACCAGAATCCATACCCCAGCAACATGATAACAAGTGGAGAAAGAACGATAATAGGAACAGTCTGTGAAATAATAATCCATGGGTATATAGTCTTTTCAAAATGATAGGAAAAGTGCATCATCCCAGCGATTAAAAAACCAAGAACTACAGATATGGCGAATCCTACTATACTTTCGCTTAACGTTATCGGCAAATGAACCAAACATAAGGTATTTTTTTCTTCCCAAAAAGCATAGAAGATTTGCATAGGAGTAGGTAAGATATAAGCTTTAATAGATAAGAAAATTGGAGCTAATTGCCATATAATTAATACTCCTATAAAAAACAAAAATGCTTGATAAGACTCACTTGCCCATTTCTTCAATATGAGACTTCCTCTCTTGATAAAGAAGCAACCTTTTAGCTATGGACTCATTTTTCAATAACAAAGATAATGCCATAAAAGAAAGAATGGCTCCACTTAATGAACTGACTAGAAATGGAGGAATAAAAAAGAGTGCAGCTACAGCTTTTCCTAAAAACAATTGAGCTATTGGCACGGAAACCAACGCACCAATTATTCCTGTACCAAATACCTCTCCAAAAACCGTCCAGGTTAATTTTTTTGTCCTTTTATACAGCCATCCCGATAGAAACGCACCAATCAGTCCTCCTGGAAAGGCCAATATCGTTCCAACTCCTAATAAATTTCTTAATAAACCAATCATAAAAGCAACGGTAATCGCCCCAACAGGTCCAAGAGAAACAGCAGCAATAACATTGATTGCATGCTGCATTGGATATGCTTTTGCAATACCCGCTGGAAACCAAATCATTGGAGCTGTTACTGTTCCTATTGCTACTAATAACGACATCCAAACTAATTGCTTCACTTCCCACTTCATGATTACTCCTCCCATTCTTCCATGATTTTTTTTGCAGATTGAAAAGGTTTTTTACTTTTACTAATTGCTGAGACAACTGCTATCCCATCTGCACCATATTTTCGGATTTTCCCAACCCTTCCTTCAGAAATTCCTCCTATTGCAACTATTGGGATAGATACAGCATCCTTTATCCCTTTAATACCTTCCAATCCAATATATTTGGCATTCTTTTTTGTACCAGTTGGATATACTGCACCCACTCCCAAATAATCTGCACCTGCTTTTTCTGCCTCTATCGCATCCTTTACAGTTCTTGCTGAAATTCCAATTTTAAATCCTGAAGGAATAATTTTTTTCACTTCATGAATAGGTAAATCCTCCTGACCAAGATGAATACCATCTGCTTCTAAAATCTGTGCCAAATCTATACGATCATTAACAAAAAACAACGCTTGATGTTCTTTAGTAAGCTTACGAATTTCTTTTCCAAAAGCAATGATATCTTTCATATTTCCACTTTTTTCTCTTAATTGAACAGCTTTGATCCCAGCAGCTAAAGCCTGTTGAACAATTTCAACTGGTGGATAAAAGACACAATCATCCCTTCCGATCACTAGGTAAACAGATAATCTATTTAGCTCTTTCATGATAATACGCCCCATTTTATTCGTGACTTTTTCTCCATTTCCTGTACCTCAAGCTGATAAAGCTCATCCATTAAATAAACAGCAAAGGAGCCAGGACCATCTGCTTTTTCTCCCGCTTTTTCTGATGCCACTTCAAAATAAGTCAAGGCTGCAATGGAGGCAATAAACGGGTCCTCTTCTACAGATAATGTAGCACCAATCAACGCCGTAGCAAGACATCCTGTCCCTGTAACAATCGGTAAGTATTCATGGCCATTAAAGAGCTTTGCTTTTCTATTACCGTCTGTAATAACATCCGTTTTACCAGTAACGACAGTAACCGTTTGATATCTTTCAGCGACAGCTTGAGCTATTTCTAAAAACCTTTTATCCTCTTCTATAGCATCTACACCTCTATGCTTCCAAGAAACATCCACAATATGAGCCATTTCAGCTCCATTGCCTCGTATAACCTTTGGTCGAAATCTTGATATCAAATCCTGAAAAAGTCTGTATCGATAAGATGAAGCTCCCACACCAACTGGATCAATAATAATAGGTATGCCTAATTGTGCTGCCTTTTCTCCCGCTGTTAACATCGCTTTTGCTTTATTAGGTGTAATTGTTCCTAAATTGAGGACCATACTATCCGCTTGATTTACAATCTCTTCAATTTCTTCAGCAGATTTAGCCATGATTGGAGATGCACCATAAGCAAGTGTTCCATTTGCAGTGAAATTCATCACCACTTCATTAGTAATATGGTGAACTAAAGGCTTTCTTTCTTTTACCTTTAAAACAGCCTTTGAAAGCAAGCTTAACTCCATGCTTCAAACCCCTTTACCTGAAGATACTTCCAATGATTTGTCGGCCCATGCCCTGAACCGATCTTTAATTCATCAGCCCCTGCTATCGCCATTTGGATATATTGTTTTGCCCGTTCTACTGCAGAAATAATTTCTTTTCCTTTTGCTAGTTCTGCTGTAATCGCGGAGGAAAAAGTACAACCAGTTCCATGGGTATTTTTTGTCTCTATTCTTTGTCCTGGAAGAGATACCCATTGCTTTCCGTTATACAAGATATCTTCTGCCGTATCTGTTAAATGCCCACCTTTAATAATTACTGATTGACTTCCATAAGATAAAAGTTTTTCGGCTGCTATCTTCATATCATCTATAGAGCTAATGTTCATTCCAGTAAGAGCCTCTGCTTCTGGAATATTTGGTGTAATCACAGCTGCTAAAGGAAATAATTCATTTTTTATTGCTTCATTTGCATCATCTGCTAATAATGGACTTCCACCTTTTGCAACCATAACAGGGTCCAAAACAATTGGAATGCCTTTTACCTCTTTTAAAAAAGAAGCAACCTCTTTCACAATCTCTTTTTTAGACAACATACCGATTTTAATCGCATCAGTCCCGATATCTGACATAACTGCCTCTAGCTGCTTACGAATTCCCTCTAAAGGAATGTCATAGATTCCAAACACACCTTTCGTATTTTGAGCAGTTACTGAGGTTAATACGCTGGTTCCATAGACTCCTAAAGCAGTAAAAGTTTTTATGTCTGCCTGAATGCCTGCCCCGCCTCCACTATCTGAGCCTGCGATTGTCAAAGCCCGATAAGCTTTCATCCTTTCTCCCCCTTTAAAAAAATAAATAAAAAAACCTCCGCAAAATGCGGAGGAATAAGAACCGTAAAAATAAAACTTCCCGTATTCCCTCCGCAGGCATTATCCTGATCAGGTTTTGGGTCAGGTGCTAACACAGCCCTTTCTCAGCTCCTATGAAGAAGCTCCCCTTATTCAAATTATTTAGTTGATTAAGTTCATTATATCTTTCTTTTATTCTCTAAACAATACCAAAGATACTTTCCTATTATCAACGAATAGAGTAATTAAGGCTCCAATACATTCTTCATATGACGTAGCTGATAACGGTCTTGGTGTTGATCTATGGATACCACATCAAAGCGGATTGGGACATCCCACCATTTATTCGCTTGTAAAAAAGAATTTGCCATTTTTAATAACTGCTGTTGTTTTTTCATATTGACAGATTCAAAGCCTAGTCCATATTGAGTACTCTTTTTCGTTCTAACCTCTACAAATACAACAATAATCCCATCGAACATAATCAAATCTATTTCTCCGAGGCGGTTCCGCCAATTTTGAGAGATAAGCTGATAGCCAAGTTCAAGTAAATATTCCTTTGCCTTCTGTTCCCCCCATCCCCCTAATCTTTTACGTTGATGTGTCACGTTTTATCTCCCCTGCCCTTTGTTCTGCTTGATAGATAAAAGCAAATACTTCGGCAATGATAGGGTATAAAGCTGGAGGAATCTGCTCTTCTATTTCTAGCTGATAAAGCATTTCACTTAATGCTTTATCTTCACGAATTTTTATATCGTGTTTTTCTGCTTGCTCTAGAATTTTATCAGCAACTGCTCCAGCTCCCTTTGCGATAACTTTAGGGGCTTGATCCTTTGTTGGTTCATACTTTAAAGCGACTGCTTTTTTTATTGGTTGTTTTTTCATACGCGTATATCCACTCCTTTATAGGTGGAGGTTGCTGATGGAATTGTCGTATTTAACTCCTTATTCAATGGTTGAACGGCAACACCCGTCGTTTGATATCCTTGTTCTTTAATAAAGTTGATAATTGAAGGCTCTATTTCCTTCAAAATATCCTTCATGAACGGATGGTTATTTAATATCTGAATAAACATCTGCTTTTGTAAAATGTGAAGCTTCACCATAACCTCATTCAAATGATCTAACTGAAATAGGAAAACTAACCGTACATCCTCTGGATCAACTAATCTTCCATCCTTCTTTTTAGAATGTATTTGAATATAAGTGGGATTCTTAGTAGGTTGGAAAAAATGTGGCAGCTGAATTAGTGTCTGTGAAAAAACAGATGATTCCTGTGTCATGACTAGATGCTGTCCAGTAATATGATGAACGACCTTTTCTAGCATAGGTAACAATTCTTTAGGAAGCTGTTCCTTATTCAAATATAATTGCTCTACTGCTTCCTTGAGCGAACCCCCTTGCTCATTCTGGAAGGTGGTAAAGGGCTTTAGTTCAATTTGTTCCAAAAATTTTATCAATCGTGGTAGAAGCTTATTATTATCCGTTTTTTGGATGTCAATCGCTTGTTCTTTATTAATGGTTTGATTATTTGTTGTATTCTCTTTCGTTGTCGTTTCTTGCTTTACCTCCTTAGGTAAAGCAAGAAAATCTTCAATGAGCGCTTTACTTTGCTGATGCACCTTCTCTAATTGAGTTAACACCTCTTTTGGTATTGACTTGCTTTGATTCGATTGAGGTAATTGTTCGTTTTGTATTGGTTTACTTTGATTGATTTTATTGGTTTCATTCATTTCTGTCAAGACTTCTTTATGAGCTGGTGTATCTTGTCCTTTTTGAGAGATAAGCTTTTCAATTGCTTGGTCTAAATCACTTACCTTCTGTAACAAACCTTGATCTTGAAACAATTCCAGAATTGCACGCACATTTGTAAGGGTAATCGGTAGCTCTTTATTTAATAAAAATTTTATGGTTGGTAATACCTTTTGTATCGGCTGTTCCTTCGTTACTACCTTAGAAATGTTCTCGAACAACGTCTTGTCAATAGGAAGCTCATTTTTTATCATT